>JAHEFU010000186.1 GCA_024645305.1 Planctomycetales bacterium | reverse complement strand
TCAGCCAGGCCCCAGATCAGCACTACTTCAGGCAGGCTGTAGCCGCGGATGTCCGGCACATGCAGGAAGATCGTCCAGAAGAAGAACAGCTGGATCGCGCTGTAGAGCATGTTGGCGAAGGTCTCGGAGATGAAGTCCCAGGGGTAGGCCATGTCAGTCTTGAGGCGCTGCAGGGCGAAGTGCCAGCCCAGGCCTAGCATGTCCAGCGTATGTCCAAGGCCACGGTGCATGTGAATCCACTTTACCCAGTGGAAGCGCTGCAAAAAGCAGATTCCCCGGAATTCAGCTGCTTGCAGCTTGAGCAGCCCGCATCCAGATGGGATAATTCGGCCATGCAGTTCGCCTGTGAAATCATCATCAGCCCGCGCCGCGACATCCTTGACCCGGAGGGTGATGCCATCGGCCGCTCCCTGGGGCGCCTGCACTTTGAAGGTGCCAGCGATGTACGCGTCGGCAAGTACATGACCCTGCAGCTGGAAGCTGACAGCGCGGAGCAGGCGCGGGAACGCATCACTGAGATGTGCCGCCAGCTGCTGGTCAACCCGATCACCGAGGATTATGAACTGAGCGTGAGGTCCCTGTGAAGGCTGCCGTTGTCATTTTCCCGGGCTCGAACTGCGACCACGACGCACTGCATACCTGCGAGCAGGTGATGGGCTGGAGCACCGTGCCTGTCTGGCATGAAAGCGCAAGCCTGAGCGGGGCGGACCTCGTGATCCTGCCCGGCGGCTTCAGCTACGGCGACTACCTGCGCTGCGGGGCGATCGCCGGGCGCAGCCCGATCATGACAGCGGTGAAGGCACATGCCGAAAAGGGTGGGCTGACCATGGGCATCTGCAACGGCTTCCAGATCCTGATCGAGGCCGGGCTGCTGCCCGGAGCCCTGCTGCGCAACTCCTGCATGGAGTTCCGTTGCCAGTATGTGCACCTGCGGGTGGAGACTGCGGACAGTGGTTTCACCAGGTCCCTCCAGCTGGGCGACGTGCTGAAGCTGCCCATCGCCCATGGCGATGGCAATTACTTCGCCACCGAGGACCTGCTGCAGGAACTCAATGCCGAGGACCGCATCCCCTTCCGCTACTGCACGGAGCGGGGTGGAGTCCTGCCTGAAGCCAACCCCAACGGCAGCCTGGAGAACATTGCGGGCGTACTGAACAAGGGGCGCAATGTGCTGGGCATGATGCCGCATCCGGAGCGCGCCAGTGAAGCCATCCTCGGCAGCGCAGACGGCAGGCGGATCTTCGAGTCCCTGGCCGGGGCCTTCGCCGAGGTCGGCTGGTAGCGGACAGGTTGCAGGTTACTGGTTGCAGTGATACAGGCTGACACGGCCACATAGAACCCCGCCGGCCAGCAGAAGCCGGATCCCTGGCTCGTCAAAGCTTGCCAGAATGCGTTCCGGCCTTCCTACTGACCGAGCTGTGCAATGCGACCCAGTTCATCCAGGACGTACAGCGTGCCATCCATTCCGACGGAGAGTTCTGCCCGGGCAGTGGAGTAGGTGTCAATTTCCCACAGCAGGTTGCCGCCGAGGTCCGCGCAGTGTGCGATCCCATCCGTCGTCAGCCAGGCCACGAGTCCGCTGCCGTCACAGACCGGCTGGGCCTCGGCCCGTCCTTCGCCGTCGAACAGCAGCTGCGGCGTATGGTCAACCCCCGCCAGATCGAGGCTCAGCAGATCGCCCGCTGTGGTCACGCACATCAGCAGCCCACTGGAGCTGATCGCCGGCGTGGCATCCAGGCCGTCCGGCAGGCTTTCACTGAAGACCAGGGACCCGTCGGAAATGGCAACGGCCACCAGGTCACCAGTGGTGCCATAGTAGATGTTGTCACCGTAGAGCACGAGGCCGGTGCTCGGTGCTGGATGGTTCTCGACCCAGACGTCCTGGCCCGTCTCATTGAGCTTGTGCAGGCGGCCGGATTCCGTGATCACGTAGGCCTGTGCGTCGTCATCCGCAACCGGCACCGCGGCGCCGGGACTGTCCAGCTCCCTGCTCCAGAGCTCGGCACCGGTGGCCTCCGTCAGGCAGATCACGCGGTGCGTATTGGCAACGAGGTTCGAGGCGTTCATCAGCAGCCGGCGGAAACTGAATGAGGTTGCGCCGATCTCCTCGTCGTCAAAGAACTCGTCCCAGGCCAGCTTGCCGTCATCCTCGTACATTGCCACGCCACACCCGCCGATGCCAGACGATGCGGCACGCAGGCTGTCCGTCAGCCGCGGTGCATCCAGCGGTGGCAGGTTGATCCGGAATGTGATCCCCACCCGGGTGCGGTTTGTGGTCGGACTGAGCGGGATCTTCGTCAGCACCGATGAGGTGGCCACAACGCCCGGGCCGTCCAGTGGTCCGCCGAGCTTCTGAATCAGAGGTGGATTGAGCAGGTCGGCTTCCACCTGGGAAAGCAGGTTGCTCAGTATCTGGGCACTCCTGTCAATGGATGCGATGTTCAGACGGGCCTCGTTCAGGCTGTCTCCCGCGCTCAGCACGATGTCGCCGGAGGCATTGTTGATCCCGGAGAAGACCGGCACCTGCAGCACAGTCACGCGCCCCTCGCTTCCGACCTGTGCGGCAAAGTCCAGCTGGGCTTCACTGATTGGCGTCAGCCCACCCTTCAGGTCCACTGTGAAGCGCTCGATCAGGGCGTCATCGTAGGATGCCAGCTTGCCATCCTCCAGGGCCACCGCCAGGTGGCTGCCCGTGTCGATCAGGGAGACAACCGGCTGGCCGACGGGCTGCTGGTTCTTCTCGATGTTGAAACCCGTGTCCCATTCCATCAGGCTCCAGCCCCCGCCCTCCTCCCGGCTGATCCACAGCCGGTTCTCCTGCTTATCCGTGTCGAATGCGCCGAACACACCGGCGGAGGGCGTGACCATGTCTGAGGCGCTGCCATCGGGGTCCCAGGACTGCAGCCGCAGGCCTGCGATATTGGCCCAGATGCGGTTGTCAAGCCCGACACGCAGCGCGCTGTGGATATCCGCTGCAGTCTCATGCACCTGCTCGTCATTACCGGCGAAGTCCGTGGAAACCACGGTGTCATCCGCGCCACCCACTCCCTTGACGACGGTGAAGATCCGCAGCCCGCTCGTGACTGCGTTGCCGGGAGTCGGACCGCCCAGGTCCTGCGCGAAGGCCAGCTCCACGCCACTGCCTTTGATCAGGTGCACACTCCAGAGCCTGCCAGCGGCGGTGACCCCTCCCTGGTTCCGGAAGCTGGCATCCTCGAACAGCACCACGGGGCGCGAGAGCACCCGGCCCAGCGCTTCCTGGTGCAGGATCTGCCCGGCACTGTCCACGAAGCTCAGCCCCTTGTCCGTCGCGGCCAGCACCCCGAACTCAGTGCCTGTGAATTCCAGGGCGTTCACCCGCCAGCCCAGCTCGGTCTCCCAGAGCTGGCTGCCGTTTGCGCTGAACTTGAGCAGCCGGCCATCGGCCGTGCCCATGTAGTAATTGCCATCATCGTCAAAGGCGGGCTGCGTGCTGAAGGCCGTGATCAGGCCACCGCCGTTAGCCAGCAGCTGCGCATTTGCACTGAAATATGTATCGCTCAGGCCGGTATGCTGCGCATTGCCACCGGACATCGGCCAGCCCTCGGACTGGCCCGGGGGCTTGGTTTCGTAACTGGCGATCCCCAGCTCGCGCTTGCCGTCGAATTCATAGAAGGGCCGGATGCCGTATGAGTCCGCCGGGCTCAGTCCGGCGATCTTCACCTCGAAGTAGATCTGCCTGGTTTCCGTCGGCAGTGTTATCTCGGCAACGACCTTGCCCGGAATGGAACTGCCCTCGCTGAACAGCACCTCCGCCACCGGCACGTAGCTGCCGAGGTACTGCGGCGTGGTGGAATGTTCCACGATATAGCCCGTGACAGCGTTGCCAAAGTGCACACCGATGGGTGTGATGTCGGCGATGTTCACCTCACCGTTGGCATCCCCATCCCCCGCACCCTTGCTGAACCAGGCGGGATCGGCGGCTGTGGCCTGGAAACCCACACCGACCGGAGTAAGGTCCGAGATGGTGACCTGCCCGTTGAGGTCGTAGTCCCCGATATTGCGGTAATACCAGCCAACGTTGACTCCACCGTCACCGCTGTCCTCGGTGCCGATCTGGCTGACACGGTTGCCAAGCTCCCGCGGTGCCATGGAAACACTGCGCTCGCGGCCATTTTCGATACGCACGCGCTGCAGCTCAGACTGCATCTCCTGCCAGAGAGCATCATCCACACCTGCCGGGACAGGCAGAGCCGCCTGTTGCACGGAGATGTCCGGGGATCCACCGCCACAGGCGGATAACAGCAAGACGATAGCCAGGGGGCCGCCCACGCGGTTCAGCAGATTCATGTCAAGCTCCGGCAGTAAAAGTCCATTAACACGCAGTAATTCTAACAGCGGCAGCCGGTCCGGACATATGCAAATGCCGCGATGCATTGCACCGCGGCACCTGTTATTCATAATCGGGTCTGTCTCAGCCCTTGTGCTTGAGGAACTTCTCGCCCACCTTGTCCCAGTTAACTACATTCCAGAAGGCGGTGATGTAGTCCGGGCGGCGGTTCTGATAGTTCAGGTAGTAGGCATGCTCCCAGACATCCAGGCCCAGCAGCGGCTTGTGTCCCATCATGATGGGGCTGTCCTGGTTGGCGGTGCTGCCGACATGCAGTTTTCCGTCATGCAGTCCGAACCAGGCCCAGCCGCTGCCGAAACGCGTGGCTGCCTGGTTGGAGAAGGCTTCCTTGAATGCATCGAATGAGCCGAAGGTGCTGTCCATTGCAGTGGCCAACTCACCGGAGGGAGTACCACCCTTGCCGGGTCCCATGACTTTCCAGAACAGGCTGTGGTTGGCATGCCCGCCACCGTTGTTGATCACGGCCTGGCGGATGCCATCGGGCAGGCTCTTTACGTCGCTGAGCAGTTCGCGGACCTTCTTCCCCTGGAGTTCAGGGTGGCCCTCCAGTGCGGCATTCAGCTTGGCAACATAGCCTGCATGGTGCTTGCCATGGTGGATCTCCATCGTGCGTGCGTCAATGTAGGGCTCAAGCGCATCGTATGCATATGGCAGGTCAGGTAGTACGTATGTCATGGTTTTCCTCCGCCTGTCTGATTGCACCGGTGATTCCCAAATGCAGTGGCCGGTGCGGCAGGCTTAATACTATCATCGCCATGCCTGGCTTGTTTCATCGGCAGATCAGGTTCCGAGGGCCGCTCGCAGCGCGGATTTGCCGGCCCGGCAGTCCGGTGGCGGAGATAGGGTATGGTGATGGGGTCAATCAACCTGGAGATACAGCCCATGAATCGCAGACTGACAATCACTCTGCTTGCCCTGCTGATCGGCGCAGTCGCCGCCTGCCGTGAATCCCCGCCGGCCGGTGCCGCTGACGGGTACACCGGCTACGAGAACCAGAGTGCGCCGGCAAGCCCGCTGGTGGCAGGCCAGACGGCCAATCCTCTGCTGCGGGGCATTATGCTGCCGGAGGGCTTCCATATCGAGTTCTACGCGGAGAACGTTGACAGCGCACGGGAGCTGAAGCTCAGCCCGGAGGGTACGCTGTTCGTGGGCAGCCGCGGCGCGGGGAATGTCTACGCCCTGCGGGACACGGACGGGGACTTCGTGGCCGACGAGCGTCACGTGGTTGCCAGCGGGCTGAAGCAGCCCGTTGGCGTGGAGTTCCGCGATGGAGACCTCTACGTGGCGGAGATCAGCCGGATCTGGCGCTATGACGACATCGAAGTCCAGCTGGCCAGTCCACCCGAGCCGGTCCTGCTTGAACGCTACCCGACGGATGAGCACCATGGCTGGAAGTTCATCCGCTTCGGTCCCGACGGCCGGCTGTATGTCCCTGTGGGGGCCCCCTGCAATGTCTGCGAGAAGGACGACCCGATCTACGCCTCGCTCACGAGCATCAACATGGGCGGTGGCGGGCGGCAGATCAT
>JAHEFU010000018.1 GCA_024645305.1 Planctomycetales bacterium | reverse complement strand
ACCGTCATCTGAAGCGGGACTCATCGAATTATCCGCGCTGTGGTCGTGACCTGCCCCTGAATCCATCGGCATGTTCTCCATGGAATCCTCAGTTGCTCCCTGCGAAGCTGTCATACCGGACGTAGCATTTCCATACTCCACGCCGAGCCTGGCCAGCAGAGCGCTGAAGTCCAGCGCTTCACCACCCATCTCCGCAGCGGCTTCCGCAGATTGACGATCAGCAAACGCTGCCACGTTGGGCGGCATGCTGCCCGCAATGCCTGTGTCAGTCCCAAAGCGGTATGCGGCGTTCTCAGCATCCAGCCACTGCGCTTCACTGTCATCAGCTGTGTAGGCCACAACGCTGGCAGCGGTCAGTTGCAGGTCACTATCGGCTGCCCAGTTGGCAACACAGTCCCAGCTGTCATGATGCGTCTCACTGCCGTCTGACCAGCGGGCCATGATGGCAGACTTACTGCGGAGTGCGAACATGTTGCAGACGGGACAGCGTACTTCCTCCTCCATGCTGTCCATGCCCGGCATGGATGCATTGGAGGCACCCTCCTCGGCTGCCGGCATTGTCGCCATATCCGCTTTGCCACCGCGCTGCAGGTAATCCGCATACTCCACGCCAGGTGTCAGCCAGATGTAGCCGGCGAAGCCGATCACGGCCAGGGCCAGCAGCGCCAGGAGTACGCCGAATCCCTCAGCAACACTGCTGCGGGCAGGCTCCTCATAGAAGAGGGATTCCGCCTGCACTTCAGCGTCATGCTGTCCGTTGTCAGTCATCGTTCTCATCCTTGGATGCATCTTCAGAATCGCGGTCAGGAATGCTGATCGGCGGGATGTCGCTGGGCAGGTCCAGATCCTCAATGAATGGATTGATCTCCCTGGCAATTGACTGCTCCTCCGCTTCGGAGGCTGCATTCTGCGCCAGTTCATTCACGCCGTCCATCATCTGGGCGAAATCGGGCTGGCCCAGCAGGTAAGGTGCCGGGTCAAAGGCCCCGGCGGTCAGGATCTGCATCCGCGCCAGGTTGGCAAGGTAGCTGATGTGCCGCAGTTCCAGTTCCTGCTGCAGGTTCAGCAGCCCGAGCTGGCTCTTGATCAGTTCATCAAGCACCACGCCCTCCGCGCTGTAGCTGCGCAGTTCACTCTCCAGCCCGAGCCTGGCCTGGGGTACGAGTACATCGCGGTACATGGCGATGATGTCGCTGTCCTCGGCCAGCTCCAGTTCGATGCCGGTGATCTGTGTTGCCAGGTTGTTGGTCAGCAGCGCCTTGCTGTCATCCACCAGTGCTCGCTCGGCCCGCGCTTCTTGCACGGCCGCATCCTGGCGCTCCTCCTTGTGGGTCTGCAGCGGGAAGCTGATCCCGGCTGAAACCAGGCTGCGCATGCCCCAGCGGAAGCTCATGTTCGTGCTGATCGTGTAGTCCGGACGGTAGCCCCGCGTTGCCAGCTCGAGCATCAGGTCATGCTGGTATTCCATCAGTGTCAGGCGCAGGTAGTCCGGGCGGCGCTCCAGGCTCTCGCCGAAGAGAGCTGCGTTGTCAATCACGGGTGCATGCGCCAGCGGATACTCAGCCGTGAGCATCAGCTCCATGGCAGCGAAGGCCGGGTCGTTGCCCAGCAGGCCGGCCATCTGGTTGCGCTGCTTGCCAAGCATTGAAGTGAGCAGCACCCGCCGCTCCGTAAGTCTGCTGAGTTCCAGCTGGCTGTCAATCAGCCGCGCCTGGCTGGTCTGTCCCAGGCTGGCCTTGACGCCGGCCAGCTCGATGAGGATATGCATCAGCTCGATATTCTCGTCGAGGATCCGCAGGCGGGCCTGCGTTTCCAGCATATCGAAGTAGGTATCGGACACCTTCCCGATCAGATCCAGCTCGCGCTGCGCCAGGGAGTACTGGGTCAGCTGCTCCTCCAGGTTGCTGATGGAGCGGCGCAGCTTGCGCTTGCCATAACCCTCGAAGCTCTGGCTGAGCCCGATCTGCATTCCGGTCATGGGCATGTCGTCAATCGGCAGCTGGGGAGCCGGGAAGTTCATCAGGTTGAACATCAGCATCGGGTCGCGCAGGGCGCCGGCCTGGCGTGTGCGTGCGGCCTGGGCCGCGAGTTGCGTGCGGTAGGGTGACAGTTCCGGACTGTTCTCCAGGGCCATGTTGACGAGTCCCAGCAGCTCGGCGTGGTTGACGACCCGTTCGATGTCATCACGCACAAGCTCTGGCGGCAGCGCATGCAGTGCTGCCAGCAGCTCGTCCATGTTGCCGATCACCGTGCCGATGCGGGCGTCTAGGGCCTCATCATCGGGGAAGTAGTGCTTCGGCTGGCTATTGGCCTGGTTGCGCAGGTATTGGCGCGTGCTTCCGATTTCCACTGAAGTGTATTCACTGGAAACAGCGGGTCCACTCAGGGACATTAGCAGTGCCAGTCCTGCCATGACAGCCAGGCGCATCTGGATATTCATCCTTTTGCTCTCCTGTGGCCGCGCGGTGCGTGGCCGGTTACCGCGTGATAATACGCGATGACTCATGGATCAGTCCGGTGGGCTGATCCTAAAGCAGGAGGCGGATGGAACGGGTTATAAGCAGGTTGTCCGGACTGCGGTCCGGCAGGGGAGGTGGCAGATCGGCATAAATGCCACTGCAGGCAGAGATCAAGGCATCAGAGACTGCCAGTCCGCTGGAGACAGGCAGGGGGTTGGAGGCCATAGTCCACTCGGGTGGACTGAGCTGCAGGTTGGCTACAAGGATCAGGTTGATTTCGAAGTTGTGGCAGCAGCTTTTGTGCTCAGGCGCATTTTTCGAATCCGGGCTGCCTGTGTCTGCACAGCAGGCCGGTAAAGCATCCTGCTGCTCGCAGCCTCCCGGCGATTCAGCCGCCTCATGTTGACAGGCCAGGCATCCGGGACCCGTTTGCTCACCAGGACTATCACAGGAGCAGTTCAGGCTGTAGCTGATGCCGCCGTTTTCGGCCAGACATACCATGGCGCCACCGGGATCCAGCTGCGTGAAGAGCAGGCTGAAAAGCAGCACCGCCATGAACCTGACTGAAGTGAAATTTTTCATTTCAACTATTGTGAGACTAGCACATGTGGTCTGCGCCGTACATTTCGCCTGTCAGATGTCCCACATGCATCCTGACGATTTAATCTTCGTTTTGTTTAATGATAACTTAATATCATTGCAAACAACCCTGGGAAAGCGCAGGACGGGGACCCTGCCTGAGCCAGGATACTGCACTGGTCCCGCGCTATAATCTGCCCGGCAAAACCCCGATAAGACAGGACCCAAGATGAAGATCCATGAATACCAGGCACGTGAACTGATGAGCAAGTTCGGCATCCCCACGAACCACGGGGAGCTGGCCCGCACGGCCGATGAAGTCAAGGCCATCGCAGAGAAGATCGGCAGCATGGTGGTGGTCAAGGCCCAGGTGCATGCCGGAGGCCGCGGCAAGGCTGGCGGAGTGAAACTGGCCAAGACCCCCCAGGAAGCCTATGACGTGGCGACGAAGATCCTCGGGATGGAAATCAAGGGTCTGACGGTCGACCGGGTCCTCGTGGCGGATGCCGTGGATATCGAGACCGAGTATTACCTTGGCTTCACCCTCAACCGTGAGGACAAGAGCGTGGTGCTGATCCTCAGTGCCGCCGGTGGAGTGGACATCGAGGAAGTCGCCGCCAGCACCCCCGAGAAGATCACCAAGGTCAACATCGACCCTACGGTGGGCATCCAGGATTACGAAATCCGCCAGGCCGTCTACCGCAGTGGCGTCGATACATCCAAGGCCCGCCAGATCGCCAGCTTCATTGACAAGCTCTATGACTGCTTCATGGCCACCGATGCCGAGATGGCGGAAATCAACCCGCTTGTGATTACAAAACAGGGCGAGGTGCTGGCCATCGATGCCAAGATGAACTTCGATGACAACGCTCTGTACCGCCAGAAGGAAGTCGCTGAACTTCGTGAGGCGGGTTCTGAACTGGATGAGTATGAAGTCAAGGCCCAGGAGGAAGGGCTGACCTACGTCCACCTGCCAGGTGGCAACGTGGGTATCTGCGGCAACGGCGCCGGCCTGGTGATGACAACGATGGACGTCGTCAAGCGCGCCGGCGGGACACCGAACAACTTCCTGGACTTCGGTGGTTCAGCCACGGCCGAGGGTGTGCAGAAGGGCATCACCGCAGTGCTGCGCGATCCCGATGTGAAGGGCATCTTCATCAACGTGTTCGGTGGCATCACCCGCACCGACCTCGTGGCCCAGGGCATCGTGGACGTGTACGACAAGCTGGAGCGCAAGGTCCCGATCGTACTGCGCCTGACGGGTACACGAGAGGAACTGGCCCGCGAGATCCTCGACAACTGCGACAAGCCGCTGGTGTTCGTGGGCAGCATGTGGGAAGGTGCCCAGAAGATCGTGGAACTGGTCAACGCGGAAGCGGCAGGAGCCTGAGTGCCGGATCTGTTCAATCCGCCAATTCGACGGTATAATCCCTCTCCCGACGCGGGGGTAGCTCAGTTGGTTAGAGCGCCAGGTTGTGGACCTGGAGGTCGTGGGTTCGAGACCCTCCCCCCGTATTCATTCCCTCCCTTCTCCCTGGCCTGCCATTAACACGGCAGCACGGGCTTTAACATTGCAATTCCTAGCAATTCCAGACAATTCCGGTAAAATACAGCCAGCATGCATGCCTGGGGTACTGGCCGGCGAAGCAAGTCGGGAGCGAGGCCACTGCCCCTGGGGAGCAATTCCTGAAACCGGGAGCCCGATCCCACTGGAATGGTAGTACGGCCATTTGGCCGTATCCGCTGGCAACGGCGGGAACTGCCGGCAGTTTCTACTGTCGATTTGGAGGACAGACGCAAGTCTGGCACTGGCAGCCCGGCACTTACCGGGCAAGGAGGCTAGGGGATAGCCTGACGACTAAAGTCTAACTTCCGCCCGGACCCGGCAGGACTGGCTCCTGTCGCAGGGCCAGACCGTCGAGCGCTTGCGTGAGACGGCAGATCACTTCGGCCACCAATCCGGTTTCGTGCTGGGGCGCGATGCCTGTGTGCGCATGCATTCAATCAGCCGCATTTCATCCCAGATCTCCAGACCCAGGCTCTGGGCCTTTTCCAGCTTGCTGCCAGCCCCCGGACCGGCGATCACAATGTCCGTTTTCTTTGAAACACTGCTTGAGGCCCTTGCTCCGTTAAGCTCCAGCCAGTCCTTCAGCTGGTCACGGCTGGCAAATGTAATCGTCCCGGTCAGCACCACGGTCTTTTCATCAAAGAGCATTGGCCCTGCATCCGCCTCAGTCTCTTCCTCACTCATCATCAGGCCGGCCTCGGCCAGTCCCTGGACAAGTGCCTGGTTGCGCTCATCAGCGAACCAGGCCACGATGTCATCCGCCATTACCTTGCCGATCCCGCTGATCCTCTGCAGCTCCTCCGTTGTAGCAGTAGACAGGGCATCTATGCTGCCCAGGCGCCTTGCCAGCAGCTTGGCGGTCTGGCTGCCCACCTGGCTGATCTCCAGCCCGCAGATCACGCGCCACAGGGGCTGCTGCTGCGTGGCCTGGATGGCCGCATGGATGTTCTGTGCGCTGACGTCAGCAAAACCCTCCAGCTCACTGAGCTGTGCCACACTCAGCCTGTAGATGTCGGGCAGCTCATTCACAAGCCCATCCTGTACAAGTTTGGCCGCGGTCTTGCGGGAAAAGCCCTCGATGTCCATCACGCCACGGCTGGCAAAGTAGGCGATGCGCTCCACCAGTCGGCCGCTGCAGTCACGGTTCGGGCAGCGCAGGTTGTGACTGCGCTCGTCGTCAAGTATCAGTGCGCTTTCGCAGTAACTGCACACAGAGGGCAGGGGGATCGGCCGCTCGCTGCCGTCCCGCTGTCGCCCGCTGCGTCCGATGATCTTCGGAATCACCTCACCGCCGCGTTTGATGAAAACCTCGTCACCAAGCATGATGTCCAAGCGCTCAATTTCATCCAGGTTGTGCAGGGTGGCCCGCGCCACGGTGACCCCATCGAGCTGCGCCGGTTCCAGTTCGGCAACAGGGCTGTAGACCCCCTGGCGGCTGATCTGGAAGCTCACATCATTGAGCAGGGTTGCCACTTCCGCCTCGGGCCACTTGTATGCCAGCATGTAGCGCGGGGCCTTGGCAGTGAAGCCCAGGCTGTTCCACATGCTGATGTCATTTAGCTTGACGACCATGCCGTCAATGGCATACGGCAGGCTCATGCCCCTCACGATCCCGCCGCTGCGCATGGCCTCCAGGTCCGCATGGAAGGCCAGAACTTCGTCACGACTGCTGCATACATGTCCCAGCGGGTTGACCGGCAGGCCGCATTCACGCAGGAAATCAATCACCTGCGCCTGCGACGACAGTCCTTCCTCCTGGGCTTCCACCAGGCTGTAGAGGTAAATTGACAATGGACGGGATGCCGTGACTGCACTGTCCAGCTGGCGGATGCTGCCGGCGGCGGTATTGCGGGCGGTTGCATAGATTTCCTCGCCCGCTTCTTCGCGACTGCGGTTGAATTCCTCGAAGTCTGCCGTGCGGATGAAGATCTCGCCACGCACGGTGATGCTGACCTTCCTACGCAGTTTCAGGGGCAGCGATGCAATGGTCCGGACATTCTGGCTGACATTCTCACCCTGTATGCCATCACCGCGGGTTCCAGCCTCCGCATAGACACCGTTTTCGTAGCGTATGGAAACAGCGAGGCCGTCGAGTTTGGGTTCACAGAAGTATTCGTTGCCAAAGATGCCACCTGAATTGCCCAGCATCCTGGAGATCCGTTCATCGAAGGCAATGAATTCCTCTTCGCTGAGTGCATTTTCCAGGCTGTACATACGGCTGGCATGCGTGAACGGCTCGAACTTGTCGAGAGTCCGGCCGCCGACCTTCTGCGTGATGCTGTCAGAGCTGATCAGCGCGGGGTACTGGATTTCGATCTCCACGATGCGCCGGTACATGCGGTCGTACTCAGCATCGCTGATCACGGGGGCGTCAAGGACGTAGTAAAGGTAGGCGTGCTCGTCCACAGCCTGCCTGAGCTGTGCCAGTTCCTCACGGACAGAATCGGGGATCTGCGACATCGGCAGATTATATGACAGGCTCCCCCACAGCAGACTCCCTAGTTACAGGTCTTCGATGGCCAGCATCAGGTTGCTGGATGCTGTCTGCCAGTAATCGCGTGTATTGGCGTCAACGTTTGTGCTGAATTCCGCCGTCGTACTCCTGCCGGCGGTGCTTTCCTTCTTGATCTGCGTGATCCAGGTCTCGTTGGCCAGCTCGAAATACTCTGCGGCCTGGCGCAGCTTCTGGAAACTCGTACTCTGGAGTTCGTTTGTGTCCTTGTAGAGGACATCGAACTTGGTCTTCTCAGCCATGATGTGCACCAGCTGATCCTGATAGTTATCATGGCTGATGCCCATGTCAACGGCAACATGCAGATTGAGCAGCAGGTCTGCGAGTTCCCGTGCATCCTGCTGATAGGCGGTCTGGAAGGGCCAGTTGGCGTTCAGCCGGAGACCCAGCACAAATGCAAAGATCACGAATATCAGCAGCAGACCGTCCTTGGCGACAGTCAGATAACCATGCCACTTGCGCAAGCGGGATTCCGTGCTTGTCTCAATGGAATGCTGCAGAGCGGCGAAGTCGATCTCGGGGAGCTCTTCAGCCTTGAAATCGCGCCGGTAGGCACAACCCTTGCAGTGGGTCAGGTCCTCGGTATTGGCGGTTCCACAGTTGTCACAGTGCCAGGTTGCCAGCTCCTGTACATTTTCCGAAACCTGCAGATCTTTCATGCCTTTTTCATCTGTCATGGCACTCTCCAAGTTGGATTCGCGTACACACCTCTGCACATAAAATATAACCATAATGTTGATAAATTGCAATAGGCTGTAATCCGTGATAATTCCTTCAGACAGTACGTTCACGACTTCTTAAAAGCGCTAACAAGCAGTTTCAGGGATGGCTTTGCGGACACTCACGTCCTTTTCATCACAGCTATAGGCCACCCAATATGCTTCATTGCGGGACAGGAAATTGTCGTATCAATTATTTGTAAGCTGCTAAATACTGCAGGATTCCCATTTATCGCGATCGCCCAGTTCATGAAGGTATTCGGAAAAGGCCATCCTGACCGCAGAAGTGGCAGGCCAGCCGCGGAACACCCGCCAGATGGCAAATGGCAGCAGCAGGAAGCCAGCCAGAATGAAACAGAGCAGTCCGGTGCAGAAGCAGATTGCCAGGTTGATCCACATTCCCTGGCGGACTGCCATCCTGGGAGCCTGGTTGCCAGTTGCAGCCTGATCGCCCTGGAAACAGCGGTGGTAGTGCGCGAGAAACTCTATCTTCCCAGCAAGGTCATCTCCCGTCGGTACGCCCAGGAGATCCGGCAGGACCAGCATCCGCAGGCGGGAATGTAGTTCCCTGGCCCGGTTCTCATCCAGGCTGAGCAGGGCGCAATCTCCATCAGCGAGGGCCAGGCGGGTGCGCTTGAGCTGCGCGGCGTACACAAGATCCGCATGCAGGGTCAGGATCACGATAACGCACAGTGCAATGGGCAGGAAGGGCAGGATGTAAATTCCATCCGCGGCGGACAGGGGGGGGAAACTGATGAACCGGCCCTGCAGGGAGTTACTGAAGGTGGAGAAGATTGAATCCTGCAGGATCCACGGCAGCAGCCCGACTGGTACGGCAAGCATTGAGGCCGCCACATAGGAGCTCCAGCGCCGCTGCGACTCAAGCAGGGCCACACGCCTGAGTACGTGGTTGAGCGAAGCTGCAAACAGCGGGCTCTGGGGCTGCAGGCTCATGCTGTAACCCGGAGCAGCATGGAAAGTAAGCCCCGCTCTGATCTGTTGAATGGCATCTAAACTGCCTTAAGTATGTCATTTACCGAGTCAGGGAGTACAGTATGCCGGTATCTCGGCTTTGCTTGACGTGAAGCTGGGCCTTAATCCTGAATAGAAACTTGCGGTGTTTCGTCGCAAGTGGATAATTAGTCGCCATGTCAGATTATGATGTGATCGTTATCGGCTGCGGCCCAGCCGGTCAGAAAGCAGCAATTAAATGCGGCAAGGTCGGGGCCAAGGTTGCCGTGATCGATGAACGTCAGGTCGTCGGTGGCAACTGCCTCCATATCGGTACCATTCCCTCCAAGACCATCCGTTCCGCCATCATCTACCTCAGTGGCTACCACGAGAAGAAGATGTACGGCGACAATTACAGGGTCAAGGAGAATATCACCGCCGATGACCTGCTGTACCGCTGCAACCGGATCATCCGCCGTGAGATTGACGTGATCCATTCGCAGCTCGTCCGCAACCATGTGGATGTGATCTCCGGCCACGGCCATTTCCTCGATGCCAATACGATGCGCGTGGAGGACACTGTGGGGACCGAGGACTACACCTCCGATAATTTCATTATCGCCAGTGGAGCCCGCAGCTACTCGCACTACAACCCGCCGTATGACAACGTGCACATCTTCAACACTGATGACATCCTCGAGATGCGCTACCTGCCCCGCAAGCTGTGCATCATCGGCGGAGGAGTGATCGGGCTGGAATATGCCGGAATGTTCTCGCTGCTGGGCATCGAAGTTCACGTGATCAGCCAGTACAAGAGCCTGCTGCCCTTTGTGGACCGTGAACTCATCGAGGTGCTGAAGGGACACATGGTCCGCCATGGGGTGGTGTTCCACATGGAAGAGGAACTCAGTGATATCCATGTTGCCGGTCCCAAGGATGTGCGGGCCAATACCCGGGCCGGGGATGAGCTGCAGTTCGACATGATGTTCATCGCCGCCCAGCGCTGGGGCAATACGAACACCCTGAACCTCTCATCCGCCGGAGTGGAGGTCCATGACAAGGACTACCTCAAGGTGGATTCAAGCTACAAGACGAATATCCCGCACATCTATGCCGCCGGTGACGTGATCGGTTATCCCTCCCTGGCTGCCACATCCATTGACCAGGGCCGCAAGGCAGCCAACGCCATCCTGGAGATTGACGACATTCCCTACGAGCCGCTGTTTCCCTACGGCATCTATACCTGCCCGGACATCTCCATGATCGGTGAGTCCGAGGAGAACCTCAAGAAGTCCGGGACCGCCTATGAAGTCGGGGTCGGATATTTCGGAGATACCGCCAAGGGCCAGATGACGGGCAACTCGGATGGAATGGTCAAGCTGCTGTTTGATCCGGAGGACCACAAGATCCTCGGTGTGCACATCATCGGCTTCGAAAGCACGGAGCTGATCCACATCGGCCAGTGCGTGATGATCAACGGCGGCCGCCTGGACTACTTCATCGACACGGTGTTCAATTACCCGACTATGGCCGAGGCATACAAGATCGCCGCACTCAACGGTTTCAACAAGCTGAAGGTCAGCATGCCGCGCAATATTGCAGATCAGTCCGACAAGCTGATTTCCTCAACTCCGCACTGACCCACGTAGCGTACTTCAGTTTCCAGCACGATTCCCAGCCTGTCTCGCACACATAGCTGCACCATCCGGCACAGCGCAAGGATGTCGTCACTACTTGCGTCGTTGTCATTCACGAGGAAGTTTGCATGCATGTCCGACAGGCAGGCCCCGTTGACACGGCTGTCAGCCAGGCCCGCAGCGGTGATGAGCTTCCAGGCCGGCTGCTCCCTGGAGATGTTCTTGAAGAAGCTGCCCGCGCAGCGCGAATTATGGGGATGCTTGGCCAGGCGCAGCTGCAGCTCGTCCTCCACCGCCTGCAGGGTCTCCAGCGGGTCCGCTTCTGCGAACTGCAGGCGGGCGCTGACAACCATGTGCAGCGGATCGTACTTCAGCCGGCTGTGTCGGTAACTGAATTCAAAGAAGCCTGGATCGGCGGTGAACATGCGGTCCGCCGCGATGTCGTAGATCTCCGCGCTGATCAGCATCCCGGCGATGTTCTGCCCGTAGCAGCCGGCATTGCCGACGACTGCCCCGCCCACCGCACCGGGGATGTTGCCGAGGAAATCCGCACCACCGATGCCCAGCCGGGCCAGGTTGCGGATCAGCAGGGGCAGGTCGGTGCCGGAGGACACATTGATAACCTGGCTGGCCTCATCCACGCTCCAGCCTCCTCCGATGAGTCTGACAACCAGGCCACGGAAACCGCGGCTGTCAAAGAACAGGTTGCTGCCGCCGCTGTAGGTGAAGCAGGCCAGCTCCCGTTCACGGGCGAATCGGTAGGCTTCGCGGATGTCAGCGGCACTGCGCACCTCCACGAAGTAGTCAGCCGGTCCGCCCACGCCGAAGCGGCAATGCCGCGCCAGTTCGACGTTGCGGCGGATCCGCACTTCCTCAGTTCCCTCCAGCAGCAGTCCGTCAGTCTCGGGCATCTAGAGCTCACCCGTGGCATGGCCGGTGGACCCGGTGCATTCCTTGAGGAGTTCCAGCATTCTGTCCACCTCTGCGAGCCGGCTGCTCCAGCCCAGGCTGATGCGCAGTGTTGCTTTGTCCAGTTCCAGCGGTACAGCCATTGCCCGCAGGACCCGTGAGCCCTTGCTGCCGCCCTCATGGCAGGCGCTACCGGTTCCGACATAGACTCCCCGTGCGTTCAGCCAGGACTGCATGTAGGCAGCACTCTGACCGGGGAAGGCCACGCTCGTGATGTGGGTGGCCCGGATGGCACCACTGCCATGTATTACACAGTCCGGCCAGCTCCGCGTCAGCTGGGTTTCCATGTATTTTTTCAGTGTCTCTATCTTCACGGCATGTTCGCGATCGGCGCGTTCCAGAGCGACAGTCAGGCCGGTCACGCCGGCCAGGTTCTCAGTACCGCTGCGCCTGCCATGTTCGTGACCGCCGCCGTAACTCGCCGGTGGCAGGCTGCCACTGCGGTCAATCAGCATGCCGCAGCCGCGGGGACCACCGAACTTGTGCGCCGTGCCATTCAGGATCCGCAGATTCTGGTCCGCGATGATTTCCTCGAGCCCATGCCCCACAACGCGTACACAGTCACTGTGGAAGGGCATTTCATGCAGCAGGCACAGCTCGGCGATTTCGCGGACGGGTTGCACAACTCCGGTTTCATTGTTCACGGCCATCACGGAAACGGCATCCAGGCTGTCCGAGCGCAGCAGCTCCGCAATGAAGTCCACTTCAACCTCTCCGTGGGCATTGACCGGTGCGACTATCAGGCGCAATCCACGGCCGGTCAGAACCTGGGCCATTTCCCAGACTGCTTCATGCTCAATGGCACTGATCAGCAGGTGCTTGCCGGCGGGATCCACGGGCAGCATGCCCTGGAGCGCGTGATTGTCTCCTTCGGTACCCCCGCTGTTGAAGATCACTGCTTCCGGCTGGCAGGCGAAACGTTCCGCAACCCGCCTGCGGCAGTCTTCCAGGCGCCGCCGGGCTTCCTGTCCAGCCGCATGGGCACTGGATGGATTGGCCATCAGGTCCGGGTTGGTGTGGATTTCATGCATGGCCGTGGCAGCATCGGGATGCACTGGAGTGCTGGCTGCGTGGTCGAGATATATGGCCATCTTAACTACTTTACAACTTCCTCGGACTATTAATAGCAGCCTGTGAGGGTAACACCCGCACACAGGTTATCGTGATTCAAGCCAAATCGTTAAAGGAGGTCGGATGTCCAGGGAACTTAAGTCCGTCGCCCGCGCTGCCGGTGGTTGAGCCGCCAAGATGGGTCCGTGCGACCTTGCTGAAATGATGGCGCAGATTCCGCAGATGACGCATGCTGATCTCCTCGTGGGTCCGCAGCATGGCTCGGATGCGGGCGTATTCCGCCTGCGTGAAGATCTGGCGATAGTGCAGTCCACGGACTTCTTCCCGCCGATGATCTCGAATGCGCGCAGTTTCGGGCGGATTGCCGCAGCCAATGCGATATCCGATATCTATGCGATGGGTGCTGTGCCCGTGACCGCGCTGAACCTGCTGGCGGCCCCGAAGGGGGAGGACCAGCTGGCTCTCGTGGAGATGATGGATGGGGCGCGGGAAATCGTGGAACAGGCCGGTGCGGTTATCAGCGGCGGACATACGATCCTCAATGATGTGGTGATGTTCGGGCTGAGTGTGACCGGCACAGTGCATCCGCAGAAGCTGCTGCGCAACACGGAGGTCCGCGAAGGAGACGTACTGGTCCTGACAAAGCCCATCGGTACCGCCATCATGGTCCATTCCTACAACGCCGGGAATGCCAGTGAGGATGAGCTGGACCAGTGCATCAAAATTATGACAACCCTTAACCGCCAGGCCTCCGAGCTTTTGCATGACTGTGGCGCACATGCCAGTACGGACATCACCGGATTCGGGCTGCTGGGCCACGCCTCGGACATGCTGTCGACCACCGGTCTTTCCATTGAGCTGCATGTGGAGCAGATCCCGCTGATCGGCAGGACCAAGGAACTGGCGGATGCAGGCAATATCTGCGGAGGCACCACACGAAACGCCGAATTCACCGATGCCTTCGTTGATTACGACGCGGATTGCCTGGACTGGCGGATGATCCTCAATGATGCCCAGACCAGCGGTGGACTGCTGGTTTCCCTGGCGCCCGAGCAGGCCAGGGAGTACATGGAGCGACTCAGCTCAACAGGCTACAATCTTGCACTCGGACAGATCGGTCGCGTCGTCCGTGGCCAGCCGAAGCGCATTTCCGTCCACAGGTAATCACATGAACGAAGTCAATCGCAGGCTGCGGGAGTTACCGCATCTGGAAGCCGTATTGCAAAGCGATACTGGCAGGCAGTTGCTGGAGGATTATCACCGGCCGGTGGTCCTGGGCCAGGCCAGACTGTTGATTGAATCCCTGCGCAGTTCTCTGCTGGATGACAGCCATAAGGGACCCACGGATGCGGAGTCCGTCGCGCTGCTGCTGGAACGGAAACTTATGGCGCTGAGCCGGCCGGCGGTGCAGCGGGTGATCAACGCAACCGGTATCCTGCTGCATACGAACCTTGGGCGGTCTGTGCTGAATCAGGAGACCCGCGCAGCGGTTCTGGAGATATCACGCGGGTATTCGAGCCTTGAGTTCGATCTGGAGTCCGGCAAGCGCGGCAAGCGTGACAAGCTGCTGGCTCGCCAGTTGTCAGCCCTGACCGGCTGTGAGGATGCGACACTTGTCAATAACTGCGCCGCTGCTGTGATGATCACACTCAATACCATGGCCCAGGGACGCGAGGTGATAACCAGCCGTGGTGAACTTGTGGAAATCGGTGGCAGCTACCGGGTACCCGATGTGATACCGGCATCTGGCTGCCAGCTGCGGGAGGTCGGAACCACCAACCGCACGCGCCTGGATGATTACGAAAATGCTATAAATGACAACTCCGGGCTGTTGCTGAAGACGCATGCCAGCAATTACCGCGTCCGGGGTTTCACGGAGGAAACGACGATCTCCGAGCTGGTGACCCTGGGAAAGCGCCACTCACTGCCGGTCATGGTGGATCTTGGCAGCGGCTACTTTGGCAAGCAGGGACTGCCCGTGCTCGACGAGCCCGAACTGCTGCAATGCCTGGCTGAAGGGCCGGACATCGTCTGCATATCGGGTGACAAGCTGTTGGGCGGACCGCAGGCGGGCCTGATCCTCGGCAGCCGTGAATGGATCGGACGCATCCGGGCGAATCCCCTGTGGCGGATCCTGCGGCTCGACAAACTGCTGATCGGTGCCCTGAGTTCCGTGGCCAGCCAGTACATCCGCAATGCCGCCAACTCGCCCATAAGCATCCTGGCGCAGCAGCTCAGCCTTACAGAGGATGAGTTGAAGCACAATGCAGAGGCACTGCGCAAGCTCCTGCAGGCTGCCAGGACAGATTGGCAGTTTACGGTGGCGGAAGGCACGGCCACGGTCGGCGGCGGTACACTGCCGGACCAGGACTTCAGGTCCTCCGTCGTGGCAGTTGAGGCAGCGCAGCTGAGTGCCGAACACCTGGAAGCACAACTGCGGCACGCCAGCGTCCCGGTAATCGGTTACGTCAGTGCGGGAAGGCTTCTGCTCAACGTTGCCAGCCTGCTGGATGGTGAAGCTGAGGAAATCGCCGCCATCTTCGGTGAATTGCATGGCTGAGGACAGCAAGCGCTATCTGGTAATGGGGACTTCCGGGCATATTGACCACGGCAAGACATCGCTCGTGCGTGTCCTGACCGGCGTTGACACGGACACCCTGGAGGAGGAGAAACGCCGCGGGATCACCATCAACCTGGGATTTGCCCACCTGGACCTCGGAGAGGACCTGCGTATCGGCATCATTGACGTGCCCGGGCATGCCAGGTTCATCCGCAACATGGTGGCCGGTGCCACGGGGATCGACCTGCTGCTGCTCGTGATCGCCGCCGATGACGGGGTGATGCCGCAGACGACCGAGCACCTGCATATTGCCAGGATGCTGGGGGTGCGGCACGGACTCGTCGCGCTGACGAAAGTGGACATGGTGGAGGAGGACATCCGCGAACTGGCGATCGAGGACATCCGTGATGTCACCCGTGGAACCTTCCTGGAGGACTGCGCGATCGTTCCCGTCAGCAGCGTCAAGCAGACAGGGCTGGAGGAGCTGAAGCAGCAGATCAGGCAAGTGGCTGAGGCCGTGCCCCTGCGCTCGGATGATGGCCGCTTCCGCATGGCAATTGACCGCAGCTTCAGCATCCGGGGAGCCGGGACCGTTGTCACCGGGACTACCGTGTCGGGCACCCTGCATGTTGATGCTGACATGAGCCTGTATCCCTCCGGCCGCAAGGTGCGGGTACGGGGTATCCAGGTCCATGGCAATGATGTTGACAGTGTCAGTGCCGGGATGCGCGCAGCCATAAACCTCAGTGGTGTGAGCCATGACGAAATCTCACGTGGTGAGGTGCTCGCCGAGCGCGAGGCCCTGGAAAGTTCCTACATGCTGGATGCGGAAGTGGAAATGCTGGAGGGCAGCCATGCGGCGCTGCGGCGCGGCAGTGAGGTGGAACTGCATATCGGCACCGTGGAACTGAGTGCCAAGCTTCATCCGCTCGAATCCGACAGTGTGCCACCGGGCAGCACGGCGCTCGTGCAGCTGCGTGTCAGTGAGCCGCTGGCAATCGCCGCCGGTGACCGCTTCATCATGCGCTCGAGCACCGGGCGGTATACGCTCGGAGGCGGGATAGTGCTGGATCCGCATCCCACCAAGCACCGCCGCCGGCGCAGCGAAGCGGCGGAGAAGCTGGGTGACCTGCGCGAGGAGGGCCTGGAGGCCCGTCTGCTGCATGAGGTTGCCAAGAAGCAGTACGGGGCCACCCGCCAGGACCTGCTGCCACTGCTGCTGATTGACGAGACGAGCCTGGAGGCGGGGATTGCCAGCGCTGCCAGGCACGGGTTGCAGGCCCACGGCTCCGGACGCCAGCAGCTGCTCAGCACGACGGAGAACCGCGAACGGATCATCAGGCGCAGCATCCAGATGCTTGAATCCTTCCACGATGACAATCCCCTGACACTGAGGGGCATGGGCAGCCAGGCTTTTGCCAACGGTATCACGGCTGGGGAGGGCAGCCTGCCGGTCGAACTGGTGGAGCTGGCCCTCAATGCCGCAGTGCAGGACGGCCGCCTGCTCAAGCAGTCCGGCACCTTCGCACTGCCGGGCCGGGCGGTCAAGCTGACGGCAAAGGACAATGAGGCACTCAAGGAACTGCGGGCGCGCATGCTCGACAGCCTCAAGCCGGACCAGCCGGCGGATATCGTAAAGGATGTCTCCGTTGATAAGAAGCGCCTGCTGATGCTGTGCAAGCTGCTGGCGGAGGATGGCGAACTGGTTGTGCTGCCCGGTGCAGTGTACTTTGATGCGGGTCTCGTGGAAAGCATGGCCGGGCGCTTGCGCGATCATCTGGCTGCGGCCGGGAAGATGACGGTCAGTGACTTCAACCAGCTGGTCGGCACATCACGCAAGTATGGCATCCCGCTCTTGCAGTACTACGAACAAAGCGGTCTGCTCAAGCGGGACGGGGACTTCCGCATGCTGGCCTGATCAAATTATCCCTGACTGGCCAGGGCGCCAGCAGGAATGCGCTATAACAGTTGCGGAGAGGATCGGGGCTGGTGTCCCGTCTGGTCTTCAAAACCAGTGGCGGGCAGATAAAACTGTTCGTGGGGGGTTCGATTCCCTCTCTCTCCGGTTTACTTCACCACCTGCCGCGGGATATCCGCCGGCAGCCTGCTGAGGAATTCCGTGTTCAGGGCCGAGCTGAAATCCGAGAAGGACCTGATGGTGATTTCATTTTTCTTCTGGCGGCCCACAAGCACCACTTCATCGCCGAAATCCACATCCGGGATGTGTGTCACGTCGGCGAAGCACATGTTCATGTTGACAACTCCCACGATCGGTGCGCGCCGGCCACGGATCAGGACCGTACCGCGGTTGCTCATTTCCCGGGGATAGCCATTGCCGTAGCCGGTCGGGATGACCGCGATCATCGAGTCCCGCGGAGCCTGGTAACTCGTGCCGTAGCCGACGAACTCATCACGGTCCACCTGGCGGACCTGCATGACGTTCGTCTTCCAGGAGATGACGCGTCGCAGCCGCACATCCTCCGGTTTCCGGGCATTGAGCAGCATGCTGTTGTATACGTCAGGACTGGGGTACAGGCCATAGACCACCGTGCCGGTCCTGACCATATCAAGTCGGCATTCCGGACGGATCAAGGATGCGGCTGAACTGGCCATGTGGAACAGGGGTGGGTTGTTGCGATTCATAAGGGGCTTGCGCAGCCGCTCGAACATCTGTACCTGCTTGTCAATCCTGAACTTGGCAGCGAGGGATTCGGCACCGGCAAGATGCGTGCAGAATCCGATTAAGTGCAGGTGCTTGCGTTCGCGGTGGATGACGGCCAGCGCTTCCTTGAGCTTGGCCTGTTCGATACCGGTCCGGTTGCCGCCGGTTTCCACCTCGAGGTGGATCCGCGCCGGGATACCCAGCTTACTGGCGATCTCCGCTGCCAGCTTGATGCGCCGCAGGCTGAACACGTAGAACTCGATACCGTGCTCAATTACCCAGGGAATGTCGCTGTCATGCAGGATGCTCATGATCATCACGCGGCTGTCGGCTGTCAGTGAGGACAGTACCTGGTGCGACTCACCTGTGGATGCCACCGCGAAGTGGCGGATACCGCATTTCTCGGCCATGGGAACAAACTGTTCAACCCCGTGGCCATAAGCATTGGCTTTCACCACCACGCTGATCACGGGGTGTTCCCCGATGGTCCGGCGCAGGAAGTCGAGGTTGTGCTTCAGCGCGGACTGGCTCAATTCAAGTCTGGAACTGTGTTGTACTTCTGTAATCATTGCTGTACTGTCCGGAAACCCGTCCGTGCGCCACAGATGGTGACGGCTTCCCGGGCCAATGAGACTGGAAGAGTTCATTGACGATGGGCTGCAGTGATTATAGCAGAGCTGGTCTGTGGCTTCGTTCTGCCGCGCTATGCAATGCGGGTCAGCGGTCGGTGCTAATATGCCGCCTTGTATGGGCAGGAGCTGAAATGCATGTAATCGGATTCAGGCAATGGGATGTTTTCACCGGGCAGGCCCTCGGTGGCAATCCGCTTGGCATCTTCCCGGAGGCCGACGGACTGGATACGGAGATGATGCAGGCGCTCACCCGGGAAATGAATCTGTCAGAATGCACCTTCATCTGTGGAGGTGGCAATGGCCACTACAAAGTACGCATATTCACTCCGGACCGCGAGATGGTCTTTGCCGGACATCCTGTCGTGGGTACAGCTGCCTTCATCTTCGCCGAGTTGGAAAGTTCCACCGCCACACTGGAGTTGGAGCTGATGCGTGATGTTGTCAGCGTCCAGCATCTTGAGCGGCACGGACGCCAACTGGTGAGCTTCAATTCTCCTCCCGTCACCTGGCATGACCCGCTGGAAGATCCGGAACTGGCAATGCGCCTGACCGGGCTGCAGGCCCAGCAGCTGGAAACCAGCCTGCCCGTCGGCATGCTAGATGTGGGACCTACCTAC
The DNA here is from genome assembly GCA_024645305.1 of Planctomycetales bacterium. GTDB lineage: Bacteria > 4484-113 > 4484-113 > 4484-113 > JAFGCY01 > JAHEFU01. Next base: position 2,623 of record JAHEFU010000018.1, on the reverse strand, counting down.
TGCATCGTGCCCGTGAAGGACCGAGCAGCCCTGGAGGCCGCCAGCTGCGATTTTTCCGCACTGCGGGAACTGTACCGCCTGACTGGTTTTGACCAGTTGACCGTCTACTGCCGTGAACCATATGCCCCGGAAGCCCAGTTCAGCACCCGGATGTTCGCACCAATGCATGGCGTGGTTGAGGATCCCGCCACCGGTTCAAGTGCCTGCTGCCTGGCAGCCTACCTGCGGCGCACCGGACAGCTGGTTCTGCCCGCCGGGGAATTGCACGGTCTCGACCAGGGCTACAGCATGCAGCGTCCGGCAAGGATCTGGTTCAGTGTTGAGGATCAGGATGGCGTGGAGAGTATCCGCATTGCCGGTGAGGCCCTGGAAGTTGCCAGCGGCGAGTTCCGCATATGAACCAGGACATTGAGCTCAACGCAGGTGGTCAGCCTGAATTCTTCGAGGGGCGCATTGAACGCCTGGGCTGGGGTGCTGTGGGGATTGCCAGGCATGCGGACGGACGGATCATCCTGCTGCGCCACTCCGAAGCGCTGTTCCCCGGTGAACTTGTCAGCGCCTGGATTGAATGGAAGGCGCGCCACGCTGAAGGCCAGGTCGCCCAGATCCTGGAGCCTTCCGGCGACAGGATTGCATCCGCCTGCCCGTGGTCCAGTACTTGTGGCGGCTGCAACCTGCATGAGGCAGCGGAGCGTGGGGGTGAACTGAAGAGGCAAATGGTTGGCGACCTGCTGGCAAAGCAGCTCGGCAGCAGCATTGACTGGGAATGGCATCCATCATCTGAGCAGACCCTGCGGCAGGTGATCCAGCTGCACTTCCTGGATGGCGTCCTTGGTTACCACGCCCGGGGCAGTCACGAAATTGTCGCCATTGATAACTGTCCCGCTGCAGCGCAGCAATTGTCAGCAGCAATCGGGTTGCTCAGGGAGGGACTGTCGGATGGCAGCCTGCCGCAGCTTGAGGGTCGCTGGGAGCTGACTGTCGATGACATTGAACCTGTGGTCATGGCCTGGCATGAGGATGATCCAGGCAAGGTCTGGGAGTTGCAGACTGGAAAGTGGCAGCCCGGCAGCGGCATCCTGCGCTGGAAGCTGCCAGGTGCTGAGATTGCCAGCCATGCCAGCGGCTTCTTCCAGGTGACCGGCAGCTCCGCCATCAGCTTTTTCGATGGCCTGTTCCGCAACTGGCAGATCGGCGGTGACAGGCTACATGACCTCTATGGCGGCTGTGGCCTGTTCAGCCTGCTGCTGGCAGGCAGCTTCCACTCCTTTGCCGTGGTCGACAGCAGTGAATCCAGCATCACCAGTGCTGTTGTCAACCTGAAGGAGCTTGATGCACGCTGCTTCCACCGTGATGCCGACTCCTATGTCCGGCGCATGCAAAGCAAGCCAAATGATGTGATCATCGCTGATCCGCCCCGCAGTGGCCTGAGCCGGGAACTGTGCAGAATGCTCAATGACCAGGCAGCCGGCAGCCTGCTTCTGGTCGGCTGTGATGGAGCTGCCTTCTGCCGCGACATTGGCAGGTTGCAGGCGGGATGGAGGCTGGAGCGGCTGGCGGTGGCGGACCTGTTTCCCTGGACGGAGCAGTGTGAGTTCGTGGCCCTGCTGGGCAACCGTGCCAACTAGGGGAGTGGCTCAGGCGTTACTGGCGATTTTATACTCGTCCTGGCGGACGACCCTGCTGTCCGTCAGGGAATAAACCCCCATCCGCGCAAGCTTTGGTGAGTAGATGTGCAATGTCACGAGGTCGCGGTTGTCTGCCTGCAGGTTGCTGATCTGGTGGATGTCCATGTCCTGCGCTGCGCAGACCGCACCCTCCTGCAGCATGGACGTGCGGGTGGGGTAGATCATCCGGTTGTCCGACCAGTCAAAAATCGTCTCTGTAGCCGTCCCGCGCAGGATCTTCACACCGCAGCTGGAACCGACGTGATCATGGATCAGGCTGCGCTGGCCATTGAGCCAGCAGATTATAAGTGCCTGGTATGCAGGCCCTTCATGCAGCAGGTTGCGCTGGTAGTGGTCGTCATGAAAGATGAGCTGGTCGCTGACGCAGTCACAGCTGAGTTCCACGCGCTGCAGTGCGTCGTCCAGCACGTCCAGGGGTATCCGAGATTCGTATTGGTCCAGCGTTCCAAGCAGTTCCTGCAAATTCATCCTGTAATCCTCACTGACGATTGACCAGTCCGGTTTCGTCTCTCATAAGCTAACACACTTGAGCTGAAATCAGTAGAACTTGCGGACAGGCGCTGGAAAATCAGACCTCTCTTTTGAAAAACCCATCAAGCAGGGTCTGCAGGTCAGGATCCTCCCAGTTGAACCCGGCCTTTTCAAGGGCAGCAGGAATTACGCGCTGGCTGGCCAGAAGCAGGAGTCGGGCCATGTCGCCCATTACGGCCTGCAGGCTCCAGGCTGGAGCACGCAGAAGCAGCGGACGATTCAAGGCGCTGGCCAGGGCCCTGCTGAATTCAGCATTGCTGACCGGCTGGGGTGAGACAACGTTGAGAGATCCTTTCATGGAGGCATTCTCAAGGCTAAACAGCACGATCCGCAAATAGTCCCGCAGGCTGATCCAGCTCATGTACTGCTGGCCACTTCCGAGGGTGGCTCCAGCACCGGTGCGA
>JAHEFU010000185.1 GCA_024645305.1 Planctomycetales bacterium | reverse complement strand
GCTACGATGATCATTCCGTTTGATGAGACTCCAGTCATCGGCGGACCGGCAAACACCTGCCTGGCCTGCCACAACGGACGTCGCGACCGCAGCGACCTTGACAACTTCGTCATTAATGGTGGTCGTGGGTTCCACTCAAACAGCCAGGGTCCGATGCTGCTTGGTGTCGGTGGCGTGGAGTGGCCTGGGTTCGAGTATGACACCCAGCACCCGCACAATACCTGGAATGAAGAGAAGTGCATCACCTGCCACATGTGGACCAAGGAATTCGAGGATGAACTGAACCCCGCAGTCGTGGGGCACAGTTTCATTCCGAAGATCGAATCCTGCAACGTCTGCCACACCTTCGCGGATGCTGTGGAAATGGAAGCATACAAGGAAGAATATCAGGCTGAAACGCTGGCTCTTCTGGCAGAGTTCGAAGCCCTGTGGCCTGCACAGTGGAAGACTGAGACGGACGGAGTGATTGATATCCACACACGTCCCGACACTGCTGATCCTCCGACCTTCGACGGTCCTCCCAAGGATGATCCGCTGGGCAACCAGTATCGTGAATGCTACTGGAACTACTACTACATCCAGGCTGACCACAGCAAGGGTGTCCACAACCCGGCCTATGGTCGTGCACTCCTGAATTCAGCAATCGCCAGACTTATGGAGCTTAACGCCCTGTAACCTTCCGATCCATCCAAGGGCGCCCTGCGGGGCGCCCTTTTTTTTGCATAAAAACTGCCTGAGTCCGCGCAGCTCTTACTGCGTGAATGTCTCCGCTAACAGCAACCAGAGCTAATCCAAACCTGCACACCCCAGTTGGATTTCCCTCAATTCAGTCGGCATCTGCGACATCCGCCATATTAAAGATAAAAGGTGGCCTGTGCTAAAATTGGGATCGGAAATCAGTGCGATTTCCACAGGGTGAGGATGCGAAATATTGGAGGATCAGCATGATTGCGAGAAAGTCAATGTTGACCGCCGCGCTAACTCTTCTGGTAATCCTGGGCGGGACTATTGTTGGTCTGGCCCAGTTTTTCGATCCCCTGGAGGGGATGGAAGCACCGGATGATGTTACCGGCGCCGACTGCGCAATGTGCCATGGCAGTGCCGCACAGGATGTGGAGTTTCCGCATGCCCCGGCGTTCGAAGGCAAATGCGACAGCTGCCATCAGACCGTCGGTGAAGGCGGCCATGGCGCGCTTGTTAGCGAAACACGCTCGCTGTGCCTGAACTGCCACCAGGATAAGCCTGAGCACTACCCTGCACTCACCTGCTGGACTTCCAACTGTCACAGCGACATGCATGGCAGTAACGTTGACGCTTTCCTCAACCCCAGCCGCCAGGAAGACTACCCCGGATTCTTCGAGGCCACCCGTGGCGCGGAGTATGTCGGTACGAACGTCTGCCTGAGCTGCCACCAGGGCCACCGCAGGGACTGGAGCAAATCCATTCACAGCCTGACCGATGTCGGCCGGCGGCCGATCAGCGAACGTGGTTGTGAAAGTTGCCACGGAGCGGGAGGCAACCATTGGGGCCGCCTGGCAGGCATCGGAGTGTTCAGCATGGCCAGCTCCGAGGAAATCGATGAGAAATGCCTGACCTGCCACAAATCTGACAAATACGTCCCTGACTACAAGGGCACTCCGCATGTGAAGGACGGCATGTCCTGTGTGGACTGCCACGATCCGCACCTGCAGGCCAACAAGCACAACCTGCGCAATGATCCCAACGGCCTGTGCCTGACCTGCCATGAGTCCACACGCGTGGACTTCGCCAGGTTCAGCCACCACCCGCTTGACAATAAGGACCCGCGGACCGGGATGCTCTGCGTGGACTGCCACAATCCGCATGGAGGCGAGGGCCATCAGATGCTCGCCCAGATCCGCGACGACATCTGCTTTGAATGCCACACCGATAAGCAGGGACCGTTCATCTTCTCCCACGCTGGCTATGAGCCCGGTATGGGACAGGGCTGCTTTACCTGCCACAGTGCACATGGCAGCAATAACCCGAATCTGCTCAACTTCGCGGGTCGGAGTACCTGCATGCAGTGCCATACGGACCGGGTGAATCATTTCCCGGCCCAGACCTGCTGGTCAACCGGCTGCCACAGTGACCACCACGGCAGTAACACTGATTTCTTCTTCTTCAGGAATTAGGAGGGAGTGCGGCTATGAGGAACTTAGGATTCAAAACAGCCCTTGCGGCACTCGGATGGCTCCTGCTGCTGGTGACGGCAGCCGCTGCAGGCGATGCCTGCACGGGCTGCAACACCGGTTGCCAGGACTGCTGTGAGTTCTGGGCTGAGGATGATGGACTCTCCAATGTCATCGAGGTCGGTGTCACGAGCACCGAGGTCAATGACAACGAGGATTCCTTCAACCAGTACGGCCTCTACCCGGAGGACTGGTATACGAGCGGCCGTTACAACTCCTCCGACCTGTACTGCGTGCGCCAGCGCTTTGAAGCGCGCTGGCAGGATGTCTCCCAGGACAATGGACGCGGCTGGGCCCGGGTGACACTCTGGCCCTTCACCATCCAGGGAAACAGCATGCTGCTCAGCGGCAGGGCCTGGGATGCCTTTGGCGCCAATCCCCAGTATGTGGAGCAGGAAGTGGCATCTGACGACTACCGCCTGCGCCTGCACCACCGTGACCTGACCAACATGGAACTCAACTACAAGGTTTTCGAGATCAACCGCACGGGATCCCCGAATCTGTCGGATCTCAAGGTGCAGCGCCTGGGCTACCGCTGGAATATTGACATCATCGGCATTGACACGATGGCCCAGGTCAACCAGCGCGGGACGACTATTGACTCGGCCCTGCCCGGGGCATCCGGCAGCATTGACCATACGTACATCAAGCTGGACGCCACGCTCACAGATGAGCTGACCGCCTACAGCCGGATGAGCTATTCCCAGTACCAGTACGACGGCCAGCCGGAACCCGAATTCAACGGCGCGGACTGGACATGGGGCATGCGCTACCGTCCCAATGATGACTGGACTGTCAATGCCGAAGTCCGCACCAAGGACAATCCGGACGACAACGTGGTGAGCAGCCACATCGAGGACTTATCTGAATACGGCCTGGCCGTGGCCTGGTACCCCGGCTGTGGCAACAGCTATGAAGCTGGCTACAAGCTGCGCCAGATGGACTACGCCAAGCTGAACATGCAGAATCCAGGCGTTTTCCAGCTGCTGCGCAGCAACTCAGTGATAACCCCGGGAGATGTTTCAGCCGCAGTTTCGATCTTTTCTCCCGAATATGACGTCATGTGGTTTGACATGAAGCAGAACATCAGTGACAGGTTGCAGTTCCGGACCCGGGTGGACTTCCAGTCCGGCAGCGCACCGACCACCGAACTCGGTACCGTGGGCAGCCCGAGCCTGTTCTTCGATGAGCAGACCACCCGCTCACATGGCTTCTCCTACATGCTGGACGGTCACAACCAGCTGGACCTCAACCTCTTTGGCAAGGACACCAGCAATCGCAACCGTGACAGCAGTACTGACATGAAGTATGCCGAGGGAATCTGGGTGCACAGGATTGATTCCTGCAGCAGCTTCTCACTCGCGCGCCGTGACAGCAGTGCCGATATCGATGTCCCGGGCCTTACAGCTGACGAATACAGTACGGATGACGTGACCTACACTGCGACCTATGGCCAGCAGTTGGAGGATCACGACTACTCCATCAACTTCGGACTGAGCGACGGTAATGGCGCTGAGGAGTATACGCAAACGAGCGCAGGGGCGGAAATCCGCTTCAAGCGGATTGGTCCGCTGGGACTGCGTTTCGACTGGTACAAACGGGAATATGTCAACTTCCCGGGCTTCAATTCAGACGCAGTCTCAGTTGCTCTGGATTACAAGATTAAGTTCTAGAAGCGGGTATTATTTAGTGGTACCCAAGAACATGGATCGAAGCAAACGCACTCGGTAGGCAAGGTGAACCGGGAAAGCAAGTTGCACCAAGGAGGTGTTTAGGATGTTCAGGAAGTACGTCTGGGTCATAGCCGTGATGGTGATGGCCATGTTTGTCTGGAGTGGCCTTACCGCCAACCAGGCGTCTGGCGCCGATGCCAATGAGTACGTCGGAGACAATGAGAAGAAGTGTGCGATGTGCCACAAGGACCAGGTCGCCGCATGGAAGAAGTGGCCCATGGCCAAGGCCTGGGACAACCTGCAGGCCAGCAAGGACAAGAAGGACAGCTGCATCCCCTGTCATGTGACGGGATTCGGTGAGCCCGGCGGATTCGTGAGTTTCGAAAAGACTCCCAAGCTTGTCAACGTGCAGTGCGAAGCCTGCCACGGACCGGCCGGTGAGCACATGGCGGTCCCGCTCTCCGACAAGGAGAAGAAGGCAGCCACGATGAAGAAGCCCACTGAGGCCAACTGCAAGGGTTGCCACAACAAGGACAGTCCGACCTTCAAGGAATTCAAGTTTGCTGACATGGTCAAGGAACTTGCGGACCACAAGCCCAAGCCCAAGAAGTAGGTCCACCCAGCGGGTGAAACCTGCACACACCCAGAACCGGGCGTTCCTGAATGCGGGAGCGCCCGGATTCTGCTTTCAGGAGCCGGCATCCGGCATCTGACAATACCCTCCCGTGACATGATATGGACCAGGCAAAAACAGTGAACTGCCCCGACTGCAAGGCCGCCAACCAGGCCGGCGCTCGCTACTGTGAACAGTGCGGAGCCCTGCTCGATGGCGGATCTGCCCTAAAAGAACAGCCCCAGGACCAGCGCCGCGGCAAGTCCTTCAACTGGACTGCCCTCGTCGTGCTGGCGCTGATCATCGCAGCGATCTTCTGGGTCAGCCGCAACGCTGGTGACAAGCCAGGAGATTCCCCGCCTGCCACGAGTAATCAGGCAGCCAATCCCCATGCCAGTCCCAGCAGTAGCAGTGATGTTCCTGACGTGACGAGGATCCTGGAGGAAAGTCGCGGCAAACTGGCCGCCGATCCGCTGGATACCGCTGCGCTGAACGAGATGTATGAAATGTACGCCGGCATCGGGGAGCAGGAGAAGATGCAGCCCTATGCCGAAGCGGCGATTGACGCCTGGCAGGCCCTGGCTCCCGAAGTCCGCGACCTCAAGCAGATTTCCGATGTTGCCATGATCGCCAGCGATCACAATGACCTTGAGTCCGCCGTGCAGGCCTTCATTGCCTACCACGAGGCCCAGCCGGAGAACCTGTCGGTGGCTGCCACAATCGGCAACATCTACTTCCAGATCAGCCGCCGGGAACTGCCCGGCAGTGCGGAAGCCGCAGAACAGGCCCGGTTGGCGATTGACTGGTACGACCGCTTCCTGGCGGAGGCCACGCCTGAGACACATGCAGAGCAGTACTGGAACGTGATGGTTGACAAGGCCAGCATGCATATCTCCCTGCTCGACGAACAGGCCCCGCAGTATGACGAGGTGATCGCCCTGCTGCGCAATGTCACCGAAGAAGCCCCCGAGTTCTGGATGGGCTGGCACAACCTCGGCCTGGCCCTGAAGCTCGCCGGACAGCGGGATGCCGCAATCGAGGCCCTGACAATCGCCAAGGAACAGGGCAGTCCGCGGGAGGCCTGGGAATCCGAGCAGCAGCTGGCGATCCTCGAGAACCGCGAAGCAGATCCCGGAGACTTTGACCCGACGGACCCGCACAGCGGGGTGGACATCGACAGTATGGATCTGCCACCGGCGCAGCAGGGGATGCCCAATCCGCATGGCCAGTCCGGCGGGTCGGATGACACTGCCAACCCGCACAACATGGGCACCCAGGGCTGAGAAGTCCGCACAACCGCTGTCCGGGATCCAGTACTCAAGCGGCTGGGCAGCGCGGTTGCGTTTAACTCCCCTGCCCGATCAGCGATTAGCTGATTGAGGAAGAGAACACCGCCGCAGATGCCCGGAACCCCTGCAGTCGTGAATGCGGAGAAAAATATGCGGCTATTGCTGACAATGCTTGCTGCGATTGTGCTGCTTGGCATGGGAACTGCCCGGGCCGGTTCCGCC
>JAHEFU010000184.1 GCA_024645305.1 Planctomycetales bacterium | reverse complement strand
GCGACGGCGTGAAGAAGATCGAGATGCACTTCCTCTCGGATGTCTACGTGGAGTGCGACGTCTGCAACGGCCGGCGCTTCAACCGCGAGACCCTGACCGTGGAGTTCAAGGGCAAGAATATCTTCCAGGTGCTGGACATGACGGTCGAGGAAGCCCTGGAACACTTCGGCAAGTTCCCGAAGATCACCCGCATCCTGACAACCCTGCATGACGTTGGCCTGGACTACATCAAGATCGGGCAGAGTGCGCCGACGCTGTCCGGTGGTGAGAGCCAGCGCATCAAGCTCGCCAAGGAACTCTCCAAGCGCAGCACGGGCAAGACGCTCTACATGCTGGATGAGCCGACCACGGGCCTGCACTTTGAGGATATCCGCAAGCTCTTGACCGTGCTGGACCGGCTGGTGGACGGTGGCAACACTGTTCTCGTGATCGAGCACAACCTGGATGTGATCAAGACCGCGGACTGGGTGATTGATGTCGGCCCGGAGGGTGGCCGCGGCGGCGGTGAGCTTGTGGCGGCGGGCACACCTGAGGAGGTTGCCAAGGTGCAGGGCAGCTTCACCGGGCAGTACCTGAAGGAGATGCTGGCGGGGAAGAAGAAGCCGGCGACACGAAAAACAGACTCTTCCAAAACGACACGTAATCGCAAGACAACGAGCGCCAGGGGATAAATCCACCTCAGTCCATCCCAATACAGGCAGGCGTGTTTCCGCAGGCCCCGTGGCATAATCCTCCCGTGGACAACACCCTCAGCCCACAACATGAACTTGATCAAGTCCTCGCAGCTGAGCAGGAACGGCGGGACTCCAGGCTGCCAGCGGACTACAAGCTGGTCCTGCAGCGGGCCATCAAGCTCGAGACGCTGGCCCGTTTTGACGCAGCCTTGCAGGCCTGTGACGAAGCCCTGCAGCTGATCGAAGAGCAGGGCCTGCCTAACTGTGGTGAGGCTATTGTCCGGCGGGGCTGGATCCAATACAGGCAGGGACGCAAGGAAGAAGCCCTGGCAGCCTATGCCGAGGCGGAGCACCAATTCAGCAAAATGGGATTGCCGGTGCTGCCCAGCATCTCCCTGTACCGGGGCAGCATCTTCACCGACTCCGGCCGGTATGCGGAGGCCTTCGCTGAATTCGCGGATTATGAAAGACTCTGTCACGAGCAGGGCCTGCCGGTTCATCCCGTGCTGGCAAACAACAGGGGCGGACTGCTGCTGCTGCTTGGCCGTTACAAAGATGCGCTGGAGGAATTCGGCAGGTCTGAACACCAGTACATTGAGCAGGGCTTGCCAGTGTTCCCCGGCCTGGCGGACAATAGAGGATTGGTCTACGGCAAGCTCGGGATGTATGAAGAGGCCATGGCGGCCTATGATGAATCGGAACGCATGTTCCGGGAACGGGGACTGCCGCAAAGCTGGGAACTGAACTTCAACAGGGCCATGACCATGTATGAGGTCGGACACACAGCGGAAGCCATCCAGCAGGCCTGCAAGGCGATCTATATCTGCGGTGAGCAGGGAGTGACAGCGCCAGATTTCCTGATGGAAACCCTGCGGGACTGGTTGGCACCGAAACCGGATCAGCTTGTCAAGGAGCAGAAGGCCAGCCAGCCAGTTGCCATTGAACCCGTGCGTGACAATGAGAAGAAATACGACGCATTCATCTGCTACCGCCGCAGTTCCTCGCTGGCAATCAGCATGCTGCTCAAGACACACCTGGACCTCGGCGGCAAGTCAGTCTTCCGCGACCAGGATGACCTGCACAAGGGAAGGTTCCAGGCTGACATCATGCAGGCAATTCGCCTGACGCGCCATCTTGTAGTCCTGATGTCCCCTGGATTCTTTGCGCGCTGCATCACTGATGAGAATGACATCCTGCGCCAGGAGCTGGCAGCCGCGCTGCACTATGGCACCCACATCATACCCGTGATGATGGAGGGTTTCAGCTGGCCCGCGCCCACGGAACTGCCGGAGGACATCCGGGCCATCTGCGAAATCAATGCGATGTCCTATTCCGCGGAATTCTTCTCCGCCTTCATGGACAAACTGCTGCGCTGGATGAGCGAGTAGGCGCGGCGCCTACTTCACCGCCTGTTCCCGCAAACCCTGCAGAGTGTCCAGCGCGTCATACAGTTCCTCGATGTCTTCCTTGCTGTTGAAGCTCTGGTCCAGTGAGATGAAGCCGCCGGAGCCCATCTTGAAGCGGCTGTCCAATAGCGGGGCCTTCTGGTACCAGCTGCCCTCGTCCTCATAGAACTGCAGGGCGAAGCTCAGGTTGCGATGGTTGTAGCTCATGCGTTCCACACCGAGTTCCCCGCACAGGTTGCGCAGGCGTACCAGCAGCAGCAGGTTGTCAACAACAACCGGGCGCTTGCCGAAGCGGTCCTCCAGCTCCTCGGCGATCTCATCCAGTTCCGTGTTGTCAGTCAGGTTGGCCAGGCGGCGCAGCAGTTCCAGGCGCAGGCTGACATTCTCCACATAGTTCTCCGGGATGTAGACGGAGAGGGGCAGGTCCACCTGTGGTCCCTGGCGCTCCTCCAGCAGGGCAGTCTCGTCCCATTCCTCGATATCCGCCTCGTCCAGGGCCCTGATGTCCTTGATGCTGCGGGCCAGCAGTTCGCAGTAGTAGTCAAAGCCCACCTGCCGGGCCAGGCCGCTCTGGCTCTCCCCGAGCAGGTTGCCGGCGCCGCGGATGCGCAGGTCGCTCTGGGCGATTTCGTAACCGGCGCCGAGGTAGGCATAGTTGTAGATCGCATGCAACCGGCTCTGGGCATCCTCGGTGAGGATCCGGTTCGGGGCGTGGAAGAAGAAGGCATAGGCCTGCACGGCACTGCGTCCGACACGGCCCCTGAGCTGGTGCATTTGCGCCAGGCCCAGATTCTCAGCGTTGTCAACGATGATCGTGTTCACGGTCGGGATGTCCAGCCCGTTCTCGATGATTGTTGTTGCCAGCATGATGCGGTAGGCTCCCAGCGAGAAGGCGTGCATCACTTCCTCGAGCTGGTCCTCCTTCATCTGCCCGTGGGCGATCAGCACCTTGGCCTCGGGCACGAGCTTCTCCAGCTTCTCGCGGGTCTTCTCGATATCAGCCACACGGTTGTGCAGGAAGTACACCTGCCCTCCGCGGCCCAGCTCCCGCAGGATGGCCTCACGCACCATGATCTCGTCCATCTCCCCGACGTAGGTCTTGATGGCCTTCCTGGCAACGGGTGCCGTCTCGATCAGCGAGATGTCGCGCACCCCGATCAGCGACATGTGCAGGGTGCGCGGGATCGGCGTGGCGCTCATGGTCAGCACGTCGATCTCCGGCCAGCGCATCTTGAGTTTTTCCTTCTGCTTGACCCCGAAGCGCTGCTCCTCGTCCACCACCAGCAGGCCGAGATGCGGAAACTCCAGCTGCTTCGAAAGCCCACGGTGCGTGGCGATCACGATGTCAACTTCACCGGTGTTGACACGCTTGATGATGTCCTTTTGTTCCTTCGCACTCTGGAAGCGCGACAGCATCTCCACCTTGAAGGGGAAGGGCTTGAAGCGCCGGCTGAAATTGCGGAAGTGCTGGTCCGCGAGGATCGTGGTCGGGCACAGGATCAGCACCTGGCGCTCATCCACGCAGGCCTTGAAGGCCCCGCGCATGGCGATCTCCGTCTTGCCGAAGCCCACGTCGCCGACCAGCAGCCGGTCCATCGGCTGGGCCGCTTCCATGTCCGCCTCGACGGCCAGCCAGGCCTTGCCCTGGTCCTCCGTCATCGTGTAGGGGAAGCCCTCGGCGAATTCGTGCATCCATTCCTCGGCGGGGGAGTAGCTGTGGCCGCCGCCGACCTTGCGCCGCTTGTAGAGTGACAACAGCTTCTTGGCAAGCTCCAGGGTGTCCTTCTTGACTTTCTCCTTGGTCTTGGCCCAGGTCTCCTTGCCGAGGGTGTTCAGTGCGGGGTCGGTGCCGTCATAGCTGTAGCGCCGCAGCCGGTCCAGCTGGTCCACGGGTACGAACAGCTTGTCATTCTTGGCGAACTCGATCTCCACGAAGGAGCGCGTCAGGTCACCCTGCTGCCGGTCTACCAGCCGCGCGAAGCGGCCGATGCCGTAGTCAATGTGCACGATGTAGTCGCCTTCGGAGAGTTCATCGGATTTGCGGATGGGGGTCCCGCCGCCGTAGCGCGGTCTGGCCGGCACGACTTCAGTGATCTCGCCGAAGATCTCCATGTCAGTGACAACGGTCCAGCCATCAAAGTTGACTTCAGCCGGCAGCAGGTTGCCATCTCCGGCGGGAATGGTGAAACCGCCGGGCAGGATCGCGCTGTGGATTTCCGGATGCGCTCCGGCATCACTGAGCACTTCCGCCATCCGCGAACTGAACTGGGTCAGTACCGTTACCGGCCGGTCGACGAATTCCTGTGACAGATCCGATGGCCTGTACGGGGGCAGGGCAGGGTAGCCGAGAATACTCTGCTCCAGTTTCGAGGTTCCCCACTTGCCGCCGGGCGGGGTGCCGAAGCCGAGGCTTGTATGGCCGCCATCCAGTTCCGCGCTGCTGAAGCTGTGCGTGAACAGCGGTCGCACGCTCGGGAGATCCTCCAGTTCATCGCCATTGGCCAGCAGCAGCCGGCCCTGGGCCAGCTGGCTGAGGCTGTCGGCGATCCGGCCCTTGGGCAGGCGGTAAAAATGCTCGAAGTTCAGGAAGCTCAGGCCGTTCTTCAGCCAGTCGCCGAAGCGGTTCTGCCAGAAGGTGAAGTAGCTGTTGGTCTCGCTGTCCACGAAGCTGTCCTCGTGGACCAGTACCCGGGTGTCCGGCAGCAGGTAGTTCCACAGGGTGCAGTCTTCGCTTGCGATGGCCCGGTAGTACCAGCCGGCCCGCGGGATGGCGATGCCGTTCTCGAGGTGCTCGAAGTCGTTTTCCAGCAGTTCACTGAGGCGCTCGAAGGCGGAGGGGCTGATTTCGCGCTCATGCTCCCGGCGGTACTCCCGCCAGCGGTCCTCCAGCCAGACCCGCGACTCGGGCAGCTTCAGGCGTTCACTGTGGATGGCCAGCGGGAGGATCTGCAGGATGTCCAGGCTGCCCTCCGTACGCTGGGTGTCCGGCTTGAAGGTCTGGATGCTTTCTATCTCATCACCGAAGAGGTCGATGCGCGCCGGGCGACCCTGGCCCACGGCAAAGATGTCCACGAGGCCGCCGCGCAGCGCGAACTGACCCGGTTCCAGCACGGTCGTGACCTTGGCATAACCATTGGCGCTGAGCCGGCGGGCCAGATCGTCTCGTTCAATATTCGTGCGTGCTTCTTCCTTGAGGTGGCTGCGGACGCTTGAATCATCCCTGAGCCGGCTGAGACCCTCTTCGGTGGCCAGCACGATCTCGCGGGAGTTGTAGTCGGCGGGCGGCGGAAGCAGGCGGAAGCAGGCCTTGGCGGATGCCAGGACAACACGGCAGCTGCCGCGCTGGAGGGCATCGAGCACCTGGTTGCGGCTGTCCAGCAGCTCAACCGGCGGCTCGACATACTCAAACAGGTTCTGCGGCTCGAAGTCCGGGAAGACGAGATAGTGCTCCTGACGTGGCTCCCGCCCATGAACCAGGCGGTCCACATGGCTGATGAACTGCTGCATCTGCTGGGCCTTGCCCGTGGTTTCAGTGAGGATCAGCAGCGGCTGGCTCTCTGTTTCAGCCAGGTACTCCAGCAGGAAAAAGACGGAACTGCCCCTGAGGTCCGTCAGGCGCTGCAGGCCGGACTTACCTGACGGTGCCAGAGCCTGCGCGAAGCGTCTTTCCAGTTCCTGCCAGGGGATGAACATGAGCCTTTGAGCATAGCAGAATCAGCAGCGATGCAATAATTAATACTCAGGAATAGTCAGTTCCGCCCGCAGATAGTCCTTCAGCTAAACTCCTAGGGTTAAATCAACCAAACGATTTCAAATCATCAAAAAACATCAATTTAAACCAACAGGTTGGTTTAACCGCCGGGAACCGGAGTCCGATGAGTCAGGACATAGCCCCAGATCAGGATACCGGTAGCCAGCTGCAGAAGGATCAGGCCCAGGCCGCCGAGCATGATCA
>JAHEFU010000183.1:3863-6069 GCA_024645305.1 Planctomycetales bacterium | reverse complement strand
ACACCGCCCGCCGCGGCGTCTACAACGGCTGGGCCTGGACATCCGACGTCCTGCCCGCCGGCCAGCGCAGCTTCAGCTTCGACAGCCAGGCCGTCTTCATCGGCGACCGCAACGGCTCGAGCAGTCCTGAGCGCCGCGCCCTCGGCCTAGACATCTACATCGACTCGATCGTCGCCAGCAATAGCGACCCGGTGCGGTTCAGGGCACTTCCAAGCGGAGGCGCCAATGAATTCAACACCTACAGCTACCGCTGGTTCGTCGAATATGACAACGGCGGCGGCTTCCAGCCGGTGGACCTCGACAACGATCCCGGCACCACCCCGCCGGTTTCCGCAGCCTTTAATAGCCCGCTCCTGTTGCCATACGAGGACATCCAGGATGAGGCATTCTGGCTGCCCGGCGACAGCGGTGCCGGTATCTGGCGTGCCTGGTGCGAGGTCAGTGACGGCAGCAGCGTGGTGCAGTCGGCCCTCAAGACCTTCACGGTCGTCGAGCCGCCGCACAGCGTGCATGTGATGGCCACACCGCCGAGCGGCAGCACGGGCGAGTTCATCGAGTTCTGGGCAGCGCCGGACGGCGGCACCCCGGGCTATGACCTCGAGATCGACTACGACGGCGACGCGGTCTATGACGACTTCATCACCGTGAATGACGGCAGCATCCAGATCTTCGGCAATGTCTACAACCAGCCGGGCACCTACAACGTGGAGGTCCGCTCCACCGATGCCTCCGGCAACGTGGCGACTGACACAACCACCGTGGTGGTGGCGGAGTCCATCCCGTTGTGGGGCGACCTTATAGTCAACCCGCCCAGCGGCGTGGCGCCCTTCATCGCCCAGGTGCATTACTCCGTCAGCGGCGGCCGCAGGCTGGCCGACGGCGGTTACAACGTGAACATCTCCCTGCTCGACAGCGGCGGATCCAGCCAGGGCAGCGTCAGCCGCACCGATGAGGACAGCTTCGGTGGCGACGGCCCGGATGACCCGCGCCTGCCGGCCAGCAATGATGAGCCAGTGATCTTCGTGGTCCCGAGTGCCGGTACCTACACGGTGCAGATGACTGTCAGTGACAACAGTGGCAGCGTCGCCACGGTCAACGACACGATCTTCGCCGACGGCTACATGACGCCGATCGAATACGGCAACACCGCACCGCGCGTCGTGATGGACCGTGAGGGCCGTCCGATGCACGCAGTGCGCATCTGGACCGACCCGCACCTGACACTCAGCGACAGCACGACCCAGGTGTTCGGCAACAAGCCGGACGGCGAGGGCCGTGGCGGCCGCCTGATGGAGGCCGACCTGCAGGTCTTCGGTGACATCGTCACCGCCGACCCGAACCCGTCCTTCCGCTCCATCGGCATGTTTGCCAGCAAGGATCCGCTGGACGTGCCGCAGTGGCAGGTCAGCTACAGCCAGAACTTCATCGGCAACACGCCGATCGAGGACTACTACGACACCTACACGGAGGGCCGCGTGAACATCAACACGGCTTCCGAGGAGGTGCTGACAGCGCTGTTCCGCAAGATCATCACCAACCGCGCCTACTTCTACGACGTAGTGGATGACATTGATAACAACGGCATCAACGAGACCTACAACTTCGTCCGTGACATGGACAGCGACTCCCACATGAGTGAAGCCGCTGCCCGGACGCTGGCGCGCAAGGTGATCCGCTACCGGACCCTGTACTACGACCAGAACAAGCCCACCCCGGCGGATGCCGATGCCAACTTCGGCTATACGCAGAGTGCCAATGCCGCCGCGGCATCGCTCAACCTGGGCAACTTCCGCGTGGACCACATCCCGGTGATCGGACCCTTCGACGGCACGAACCCACACCAGTACGGCATTGCCAACCGTGACGGGGAGCTCGGGGCAGCCAATTCCCCGATGCTCAACACCTGGGACAACATCGCCGGCCAGTACTACAACCTGGACAACGGTGACCCGCTGAACATGTTCTACGCCACGACGGACATCGCCGTGGTTCGCGATCCGCTGCAGATCAGCATCGGAGTGGACGTGGACGGCGACGGCACGCCTGAGCCGGGCCTGAACTTCTCGGTGAATGAAAGCGCCGAGAACTACGCCAAGTACCTCAACGATGTCGTGACCAACGGCAGCTGGGAAAGCAACCGCTACGCCGGCGGTGGTGGATTCTCCACCTGGGCGGCCACGGGCCAGTATCCCTCGGACAACTCCGG
>JAHEFU010000183.1:0-3853 GCA_024645305.1 Planctomycetales bacterium | reverse complement strand
CTCCCCGTGGTCCTTCGATGCCCGCCACTACTTCTCATACAGCAGTGGCAGCCAGGGCCTCACGGTCGGGACTGACGGCAGCTTCAGCCTGGGTGCCCTCACGGGTGTCGAGGATGTGGTGGACGGCCGTAACAAGGTCGCAGTGTTCGAGTCGAATGGTGTGACGGCCGGTACGTTCATCCCGAACCCGCCCTTCCAGAACATTTTCGACCTCTTCAAGGTGATCGACAACTCAGCAGGCAACCAGAGCTTCCCGCTCACCGGGACCTCGGATGCCCAGGTCACCTTCAACGGCAATAACCGCAGCTCCGGGCTGCGCCGCTTCTCCGGTCCTTCGGCCTTCCGTTACGAGGAATACTGGGATAAGGATGCCGGTGAGTTCGTGGTGCGCAGCAACTGGCTGGATGACATCGCCCCGTACATCACCTGCCGCAGCTACGTCTACCGGGTGGATTCCAGTGCGGCGATCACCGCCAGCGGCGGAACATCCAGCGCCCTGCTGGATACCTCCACCCTGGCCCGTGACCGCAGCAAGACCGTCGTGCTGGATGCCGGACCGCTGGCCAACAACCGCGGACTGGAGCTGATTTCCGACCTGGATGCCTCCAGAGGCCAGATCAGTGCGGCCCGCAGCGCCAGTTACTCGATCCTCTGGTTCTCGGATAATGCGGAGTAAGCAGACAATCTGGTATCAGTAAGCCAGGTAATTGAGAAGAAAAATGACCCCCGGGAGCTTCCCGGGGGTTCTTTTTTTCCTGATTACTTTAAATATAGGGACCCAGGTTCATTGACAAGAGATTTTTCTTAACATAAAATATCCAAATTGCACCGTAGCCCCGTGCTACTGTTAGCGCTGCACAGTTGGATACTGCCCTGTTGGTATGGGCAGGAAATTACACGGATTGTTAACCTGTCCGTGAGGAGCGATTGGATGAACAGGGGAACTCTAGGTTTATTGAGCGTACTCTTGGTTCTGTTCTTCGCCGTGCCCGGTTGGGGAACCGAGCCCGGCAGCATGTCGTTTCTTGATCTGCCGGATCGTGACGTAATCATATTGAATACGGGCGATCAGGCACTCGAGAGTGGCATGATGGTAAACAAACTGAGTCCCAGCAGGCTGGAAGTCCTTTATCGATATGATGGACAGATTCCTGCTGTACCGCAGACAAGCGGAGACCTCGTAACTTCCGTGGACGTCAGTCCGCGCAAGGAAGGTTTCATGCTTGTGCTGACGCTCTCCGATGCTGTCCCCACCACAGGTGAGGCGGCATACCGGGAAACCGAGCTTGGTAACGGCAGGACCGTTATCGAGGTCTTCAGTGAGGGAAGCTCCCGCACTGCCTTTGACCTCGGCTGGCTCGATTCATCATCTTCGCTGGTCCCACTGGCCAAACCTGCTGCAGCGCCCTTGGGCAGGTCCGGATTCGGTGGTGCGAAGTATGACGCAAGTGCCAATACTCTGATAATCAGTGGTGTCGGCAGTGGCTATGAGGTCAAGGAAAACGAGGTGGTCGGCCGTGTGGACGTCCTGCTCGCCGGAGTTGACACTTCAGCAGCCCAGACCGGCATGATCCACAAGAGCAATGGCGGTGAAGTTAGCTTCGTCGACGTTGTCCGGTCCAAGGTGTCCGATGGCCTGGTCGTTCGTGCCCGGCTCGGCGCCGAGACGGGTCTGGTCCGCCAGGAACTGCGCGGTGAGGATCTCTACCTCTCGTTCGGAAACAAGGCTACTTCCCTGGCGGGAACTACCAGCAGTCAGCCAGCACCGGTGGCTATCGCCGGTTCGCAGGGTGGGATGCAGCAGCAGGCACCAGCTCCTGTGGGCGGCAACCTGAGCAATTCGCTCAGTGCTTCCGTCGGTGCCGTTGATCCTGCCAGGCTCGACACATTCGAAGGCATCAGCGGCCAGCGCCAGGAGGTCCCCTCTGTTGATCAGATCCTGCAGATGGCCAAGGAAGATGCCTATCGCTACGGCAAGGACAGCTCAAGCAAGACCGATTCCTACGGAAACTACCAGATGCCCGGCTTTGCGGGTGATGACGAACTCCTCAGTGAGGTGCGCGTCAACCTGAATGCAGCCGGCGGCTTCAGCCTGTACCAGTTCCTGATGTTCATGTCGGACATCAGCGGCATCTCAATCGTGATTGATCCTTACTGGCTTGATGACCCCACCGGCAACGATGTCCGCGATCCCCAGGATCCCGGCCAGCTTCCCGGCGGTGGTGAGGGCGGCCCGGGATTCCGCAGTGCGGACATCTTCTTCCCGCAGCTCGGCGGCACCGGCTCCATCGTCGGTAACCTGGTCAATGTCCCCTTTGACCAGGCCCTCGAACTCGTCCTGAGCACTCACAACCTGAAGAAAGTCGTTTACCGCGATCCCGCGGACCCCTACAGCCGTCCCGTGATCCTGATCACGAGCAAGGAGCGGCTGGAGCAGGAACTGCAGGGCACGAATGAAATCGCCCTCTACCAGCTCCACTATGCTGATCCCAATCAGCTTTATGAGATTCTTGATGACCTGAACCTTCTCCCCGGCGTTGACAGCGGCTGGTACGTCTACAGTGGCGGTAACGGCAACAATAACGGCGGTGGTGGCGGCGGCTTCGGTGGCGGCGGCGGCGGCGGTGGCCAGGGTGGTCGCGGCGGTGGCGGCGGTGGCCGTGGTGGCGGCGGTGGCCGTAACAGTGCCGATCTCGGGACTGCGGTCAACATGGGTGAAGCTTACCGTGGCCAGTACTTCAACGTTGACCAGACCGGACCGATGCTGGTCATCGGTGGCGGTGGTGTCGGCGGTGGCGGCGGCGGCGGCGGCCAGGGTGGC
Organism: Planctomycetales bacterium; assembly: GCA_024645305.1. Lineage (GTDB taxonomy): Bacteria > 4484-113 > 4484-113 > 4484-113 > JAFGCY01 > JAHEFU01. Next base: position 1,032 of record JAHEFU010000183.1, on the reverse strand, counting down.
GGCGGCCAGGGTGGCGGCCAGGGCGGCGGCCAGGGTGGCGGAAACGGTGGCTTCGGTGTAAGCCTGCCGACCGCCAAGTCCGGTCTCGTCGTGATGCGCGGAACGCCCGAGACGCTGTCCGCGATCCAGAGCTTGATCGCCCGCATCGATCGTCCGCCCAAACAGGTCGCGATCAACGTGAAGGTCTACCAGGTTTCCGAGGACCCCGAAAAGGTCTGGGGCCTGCTCCGGGCAACCGGTCAGAACGACCGCATCACGGCTCCCTACGAAAGTGGATCACTGACGGTCAACATCCTGCCCAAGGGCGGAGTGTTGCTGGACGAGAACTACAGCGCGGCATTTGATTTCCTCCAGACGGAGCGCAAGGCCAAGCTGGTGACTGAGCAGGAAGTGATGGTGGTGGATGGCTTCAGTGCCAACATGACCAACACCAGGACGCGCGGACAGCTGTCCGGCACCCTGGTGGTCACGCCTGACGGACAGGTAATCAACCAGCCGCAGTTCAACTCGGTCACCGTGGGTACTTCACTGAACTTCACCCCGCAGATTGATGACCGCGGCAGGATCACGATGAACCTCAACGTGAACCTCTCAAACTTTGACGGTCCTCAGCAGGAGGCTTCGGCCAATGGCCAGCAAGTCACCTTCCAGCCGACGATCAACACGAACCTGACCACTGTCCTGCGCATTGTTGACGGACAGACGGTCCTGATCGGTGGATTGTCCACGACTGAGGATTCCCGTACATTCTCCGGAATTCCGTTCATCAGCAAGCTGCCCATCATCGGCCAGTTCTTCGGTCACACCCGTGAAGTGAAGAATGAGAGCCATATCTACATCACGATTGAGGGCAATATCGTTGATGACAAGTAGAACCTGAAACCACAGGGGTGGGTGTGAACTTCGGTTCATGCCTGCCCCTGCGGAACATTTACAGGGGCGCCCGTGTCTCTAAATACGGGTTTCTTCGGTGGAGGTAAGAATGGCTCAAGGAGCTGCAAAGAAGTACGATGTAGGCCTTGATCTGACGTC
>JAHEFU010000017.1 GCA_024645305.1 Planctomycetales bacterium | reverse complement strand
TGACAACGGACCCGGCCGGACCGCGATCCGCTATGTGCTGCAGGCGGAGCACAGTGCGCGGCTGCTTGAAGCAGTAAAGGGTGGCTATGGCGCTGCTTGCACGGTGCAGCTGAAGATAGCCGGCGATCCGGAGACGATCAGTCTCGGCCAGGCAGATGTCGCGCCGGGGAAGAGTGCAGGCGGTGCTACAATCGAAAATACGGGCAGCGTAACAAGCGCTCCGGCTTCAGGCAGTACAGACGGCGTAAGCGCAGATGACGCAATGGAATTGTTTGGTGCAACTGACATCAAGGATGGAGACTGACTATGAAAGCTGACTACGGGTGGATAATCCTTATATTGTTCGCAATTCTCCTTGCCGTTTTCTGGGGACAGATAACCGGCGGAATCAGCGCTTACAAGAATCGTGACTTCGACCAGGCGGCATACGACAGGGGAGAAAAGATATTCGCTGACAAGCATGCCTGGACCCCGCTTGAGGACAAGTCCTGCGCCATGTGCCACAGCGTGGGTTACAAGGAAGAGGGTGAGAAGATAACGATGTCGGACTACAAGGCGGGCTCACCGATCATTCTTGAGAAGCTTGCCGGGAAGTACAAGAACGACATGCTCACGAATGAGGATGCACTCTATGAGCAGGTAATGGAGTGCATGACCCATCAGAACAGGATGGGGCTGCACCGGGCCAGTCTGAAGTCTACCGAAATCCAGGACCTGCTGGCCTTCCTCAAGGCACAGTAACGGCAACACTCTCAGCTTCGAACCTGTGATTCCGGCTGTGGATCACCATGCCGATGCTGCCCAGTAGGAACAGTGTTGCGCTGGTGATGAATACCACTTCGTAACTGATGCTCATCATGATGGCACCAAGCATCGGAGCTATTGAACCCCGGATACCCGTGATCGTTACGTGTGCACCGCTGTAGGGACTGGCATCCCGGCCCTTCGCAAAGCTGAGCGGTGCCAGGCTCCAGGCCACGTTGATGCCGCTCATGCCGATGCCGAAGACCAGGTATGAGGCATACACGATGAGCAGCAAGGCTGGCCCGGAAAAACGGTCCATGCCAATCAGCAGACCGAGCGGGAAAAGCGACAGCACGGCGAAGATCAGGGTGCACAGAGCCGCCGGACCACGTCCGTCCATGAACTTGCCCCAGACCGGAGACAGGAGTATCACTCCGGCCATTGCCAACGGTCCCTGCGCCACACCGACCTGGGAATAGTTCATACCGACGACATCCTTCAGGTAAAAGGGCATCACCGGCATGAGAAGCATCAGTGCGGATCCATACAGGAAAAAGGCCATTTCGAAGTGCAGGAAGGCTCGGTCCCGTCTGAGCAGGGCCACAAAGCCGTGGATTGGCTCAGCCACCAGCCTGCGCATGTTCAGCTGGGGATTGTCGCTTGTCAGCTTGTACTTGCCGCGCAGCGGCGCCTGGGCGAGGATCACGGTCCCCAGCAGGCCGATGAATCCAGCCGCGGCGAACAGCCAGCGGAAATTGAACTGGTCAAGGTCCAGGATTGTACCGGCCCCGGCCGCGCAGGCCATGCTGACCAGTGTGGCGATGGTGACGGTCAGTCCCCACAGGCGGTTGCGGGATGTAGAACTGACATTGGCCTGCCACATGGCAAAGACGCTGGGCATCAGCAGGGCATTGGAGATGAAGAAGATTAGCGAAACAGCGATATAGCTCCAGGCATTCCAGACCAGCAGGTACAACAGGAATGAGCCACGGCTGATGATCCCCATCCAGAATATGAACGGTCGCTTGTCCCGGCCATGCACCAGTTCCGATCCGAAAATACCGAGCAGCAGCGATACGCTGCCGAGTACGGAAATCAGGGCCACCTGGAGTGTCGTGCCGTTAAGTGCTTCCTTCAGCACAAATCCATGCAGTGTGAAGGTTCCGGACATGACTCCACCGAGCACTGCATAGATCGTGAAGAAGTGGAGGCCGGTGCGGTCCATCAGGGAGCCATCAACCAGTCGCAGCGGACCAAAGCGCCTCAGCCAGTGCGGTGTGATGAACCATTCATATCCGGGTGTGTATTTCACTGCACGGATTATATTGCTGTCCGCGGGGAATTATCTGAATGGCGCCGGAATTGCCAGCGCTTGATCACTGCCTTGGGAGTGCCGGGCAGTTCTACGGATGGGCAGACGCTGGCGACCTGCCTATAATGATCCGGTGAAAAATCCCCCGCTCATCGAAGCAATCCTGCTCAGGCGCTACAAGCGCTTCCTGGCGGATGTCATCATGCCGGACGGCAGTCAGCAGACAGTGCACGTACCCAACACGGGGAGCCTGCTGGGTTGTATCCGCGAGGGTAGCACCTGCTATCTGCAGGACCATGGAGGGACCGCACGCAAGTATCGCTACAGCCTGTTCATGGTGAAGCCCGGGCGCAGCCTGGTCTGCGTGGATACGGTTCTCCCCAACCGTCTCGTGCTCGAAGCCGCCCGCCGGCAGGGGATTGTCGAGCTGGCCGGATACCATGAGTACATTTCCGAGGTCCCATATGGCACGGGCAGCCGGATAGATCTGCTGTGCCGGATCCACACACGGGATATGCTGGAGCGATGCTGGGTGGAGGTCAAGGCCACCACACTCGTGGAGGACAGGGTTGCCTTGTTCCCGGATGCAGTTACCGCACGCGGCAGGAAGCACCTGGCTGAGCTGGAGGCTATGGTGGGGCAGGGAGACCGCGCCCTGCAGCTCTTCTTCATCCAGCGCCGGGACTGTGACGTATTCCGCCCTGCCGCCCACATAGATGCAGCATATGCCGAAGCACTGCACAGGGCCCATGCTGCCGGAGTGGAGATCCTGGCCCTGCGCGGTGAGCCTACCAAACAAGGCATTAGAATAGGACGTCCGATACCAGTGGAGCTTTGAACTGATGCGTCTTTTTCCAGCCATCCTGATTGCCCTGTTGTGCTGCAGCATGCTGCAGGGCTGCCGGACACAGGGCAAAACCGAACCGCCGGCCCGCCTGACCCTGCTCGTGAGTGGCAATACCATGGGATACCTGCGCAACTGCGGTTGTGCCTCCGGGCAGTATGGAGGGGAACTGCGCCGGGCCCGCCTGCTCAAGCAGGAGCGGGAGGAAGCCCTGAAGCCTCGCCCGGCGGACAAGGGCCGCGATCCGGCGGTACTCGTGCTGGACCAGGGCAGCATCCTCGGAGGAACGGAGTACATTGACCGGCTGTACAGCCGGCAGGTACTGAAGAGTATGGCGAGCACTGATTACGAGATGATCGGTCTCGGTGAAAGTGACCTGCAGTTCGGCCAGGCCGACCTGCAGGAATACCTGCAGGCCGCCGCGGATACCCTGAGCGAAGGCGGACTGCCCCTGACGGCGGTCAACCTGCATTTCGAAAAACCCGCAGCTGGCCCGGACCTCAGCCGCGAATTGAATGAGATGATCCAGAAGTACCGGATTGTCAAACTTGAGAATGGCTACCGGATCGGACTGATCCATGCCATTGACCCGGGTGTGACCTTCAACCTTGATGATGATCTTGCTGTCACCGAGAAGTACGGTTTCAGTGTGCTGCCGGTTGCCAAAGCCACGGAGCAGGTGCTGGACCAGCACGGCAGCGAGGCCGACTTCTGGATCTTCAGCCTGTCGGACGGCATCCAGGGCGTGACGGACCCCAAGCAGATCGCAGACCTAGAAGACCTGGATCTGGTCATCGGATTCACGGGTGGCAACCCCAACCAGACTGCGCTCAGCGGAGAGGTGGTCTTCCCGTTCTTCGTCAAGGGTCCGATCCTCAAGGCCCGGGATCTCGTGAAGATCACCGTGAACTTCCCGGCGCAGTCGGATGGCGACCTGACGGTGACTGCCCAGCAGCTGGCAGTCGGTAGCAACATCAAGGGCGACGAGGTGGTGCTGGGCCTGATCGAGGAGATCTGGCCGGAGATCGAGACCTGGGAGAAGGACAAGCTAGACAAGCAGGTTGAGCGGCTGCAGCCCCAGATCGTGGGCCAGCGCACCTGTGCCACCTGCCATGCGAACATCTTCCAGGCCATGCAGACCACGAGGCACCAGCAGGCATACCAGTCCCTCATCGAGCGCGCGGCCAGTGATCCCGAACAGAAGAACGCGGACAAGGATTCCTCCTGCCTGCGTTGCCATGTCACGCTCTACATTTCCCCGCATGGCGGCTGGAACAAGCTAGACAAGCAGGAGGATCTGGCCATGGTCTCCTGTGAATCCTGCCACGGCCCGGGCCAGTATCATGTCCAGATCCGCTCGGGTCTTGATCCGCCGGAGGATCTGCAGATGGATGGGCGCGATGAAAACGGCCTGCTGCCCGCCGGTCCGGAGACCTGCTTGACCTGCCATGATGCGGAGAATTCTCCGAAGTTCAACTTTGATGAGTACTGGAGCAGGATCGAACACAGCCTGGACATGCCCAAGCCGGATATCACTGCGGAGCCGGACGGACACTGAACAGCTTTTCAATGATCTCTGCATAGCCCCCCAGCTGCTACAGCCGGGCGCTTCCTGGACTGGCCAGCCTGCTGCATCAGTCAAGAAAAAAAGGAGGCCGATCTAAGTCGGCCTCCAAGGGGGGGACAGTAAGGGGATAAGCATTTTTAGGAGCAGGACTGACCCTGTCATTGACTGTCACATACCGCCAATGGCAAACAAGTCTAAATGAGAGCCCCGCCTGAAATTATTATTCCACACAGCAGATAAATGTCAAGATGCAAACTACAGGACAGGAACCGCTTCAATGCAGTGGCTCCGGCAGCCCATACCAGAAGCAGTCTGACACGTTAACGGGCAACGCCTGGTACAGGCCGGCAGCCTTGCTGAAATGAGCATTTCGCGCTGGATCTGCCAGCTTGTGGAAAGGTAAATTGAGACAAAGCATGCAGAACCTGCGTATCCGGAGTGCTCGCCTGTGTATAATCCGTTGATGGAGATCCTCAAGCCACGACTAGTGATTGTGACTGGAATGTCCGGTGCCGGAAAGAGTACCGCTCTGCGCTGCTTTGAGGATCTCGGCTATTTCTGCCTGGACAACATTCCCCCACGCCTCATCGAAACCCTGCTGCAACTCAGCGAGCAGGCCCAGGCCGGCATGCAGGGGATTGCAATCGTCTGCGACGTGCGCAGCGGGAACCTGTTTGATGATGTCAGCGAAGTGGTGGAGAAGCTTTCCGGCGATGACCGACCGCTGGATATTCTGTACATCGATTGTGACGATGACGTACTCGTGAACCGCTTCAAGGAAGCGCGGCGCCTGCCGCCGCTGGGAGCAGAGTCAGGCATTGAGCAGAGCATTGCCATGGAGCGTCGGAAACTTGATGCCCTCAAGCAGCTGGCAACGGTGTCCATTGACACGAGCAGCCTGTCTCCATCGCAGCTGCGCAACCGCGTCCTGTCAGTTTATTCAAAGGATGTCGATAGCAACAGGTTCCTCGTTACACTGATGTCCTTCGGCTTCAAGTACGGGGTACCGCCTGATGCCGACTTCGTGTTTGATACGCGGATCATCCCAAACCCCTTCTATGTCGCCGGCCTCCGGAAGCTGACCGGCAATGACAAGGCGGTGTACGACTACGTGATGAAGCATTCCCAGGCAGGAGAACTTGCCGACAGCATCCAGGCGATGCTGGAGCTGGTGATTCCGCGTTACCCGGATGTGCACAAGTACAACGTGGTGGTTGCCATCGGCTGCACTGGCGGGAAGCATCGCAGCGTGAGCCTGGTGAATCACCTCGAAAAGCAGCTGCAGGGACCTGAGCGGCGGATCGGGGTGCAGCACAGGGATGTCGAGAAGCTCTGAACTGGCTGGGGAGGGACTCGAACCCTCGACCTCGCGGTTATGAGCCGCGCGCTCTAGACCAGCTGAGCTACCCAGCCTTGGGGAAGTGGAATTATACCACCCTTGGAGCTCAGGACGCGGCCCCGGCAGATGTGACCTGCTTCACGGTGTTTCCGGCTCAGACAATCCCCAGCAGAGGCGCCCGGGGATCCAGCTCCGTCAGCACCACGTCAATCTCCAGCTGCTCATATGATCCGTTGATCACGCGGTAGATGGACAGGGTCACACCCTCCCCCGGTGCATGGTTGCGGATGATGTCCAGGAGCTGCCTTTCACTGTTGAGCTCCGTGCCATCAATCGCCGCAATGATGTCATAGCCGAATTCCTTGCCACGTCGCTGTACGTAATAGCGGATGATCCCGCCGCTGGCGGCCGGGCTGCCTTCATAGACTTCCCGGGGGATGATGCCATGGTTGACCGGCAGGTTGTGCTGGCGGGCCAGTCCTTCAGTCACCACACGGTAGGCCCTGATGCCCAGCCAGGGGCGGATCACGCGACCATTGGTGATCAGGTCCTCGAGGACATCCTTGACCGTGGAAACCGGAATAGCCAGGCCAATGCCCTCACTGCCGCCTGAGTTGCTGACGATCACGTCATTGATGCCGATCACCTCACCGCGGGCGTTCAAAAGCGGTCCGCCACTGTTGCCGGGGTTGATGGTGGCGTCCGTCTGGATCATGCCGTAGAGGGTCTGGTTGGTGAGCTGGTTGGTAATTTCGCGGTTGAGGGCGCTGACCACGCCGACGGTCACCGTCCAGTCCAGGCCCCGCGGATTGCCGATGGCTACTACCCATTCACCGACTCGCAGCTTGGTGTCATCACCGAGCTTGGCGACCGGCAGGTCATGGGGAGACTCGACCTTGATCAGGGCAAGGTCCGTACCGGCGTCCGCGCCGATGATTTCAGCACTGTAGGACTGGCCGTCATTGGTCACGACCACCAGGTCCGAGGCATTCTGGATCACATGGTAGTTAGTCAGGATATAACCGCTTTTGCTGACGATTACCCCGCTGCCGGTAGCCTCTTCGTTGATCGGCCGCAGGAAGAAGTCACGGCTTTCGATGCGGTTGGTGATGTGAACGACCGCAGGTGATACCAGATCGTAGACATCGCTGACGAAGGATCCACCAACACCCACGCTTGACTGGGCGCTGAACTGGGCCGTGCCCGGATCGCCGCCAGGTGTAATCTGGAAGTTGGTGTTGCGGTCGTCGGAGTCTATCTTTCCAGGAATGAGCGCTGTGATTTCCTCAGCGATCTGCCTGCCGTTCGCAATGGTATGGGCTCTTGCGGTCTTGGCGGACAGAGTCGTGAGGCCGAAGCCGATAAGCAGGCCTGCCACGATGCTGAGGGCCAGCGCGCTGATGGTTCTGGTAATGGTCATATGCGCAATTATATTCCTCGTGAGTGCTATTCCATCCAGCCGATGCTTAACAGCCGGCCGATCCGGAGTTATCCTTATGACGGTAGCAATGCTGCGAAAGTTTAGTACAAACCTGATTTTGGCCGGGATCCTGCTCCTGTCCAGCTGTAATCCGATGGACAGCCTGTCCACGCAGAAGGTGGCGCAGTCCACCTACCTTGTGGAGAAATCCAAGCTGTACGGCAATGATAACGAACTGGATCTCAAGGACATCCTCGTCTATCCCAAGGCTGATCGCAAGGGACCGGAAAGTGTCAGCACCAACGTTTCAAACAAGCTGCTGACTAAGTACCGCTGTACCTGGTGCCACGAGTGCGGTTTCACCGAGGCATTTGATTACGAGAACCTGGGCAAGCCGGACTGGAATCCCCGGTTCAGGGGTGAAGGCTGGCGTCCGGTTGTCCAGCGCATGAATGATATGGATGAGGCGCTGGTCAACGAGCAGCTGGCGGAGCGCATCTATACCTACCTCTTGGAGGAATCCACGGGGATCTATGACGAGGAGGGTGATACCGCCCCGGCTGTCCGCATCGAAGTCGATGACATTGAAGACATTCAGGTGCTGCAGGGCGACGTGGTGGAAGACGGCGACGCGGCGGGGCCTGGTTCCGACAGCCAGGCCGGAACCGGTGAATCCTCTGACTCCGGCGCAGGTGATCAGCCGACGTCCGACAACTGATCTCCGGCTGGCATACTGGAAGAGTGACGAAGCAATCCGCTGATCTCAAGGCATCCCTGACTGAACAATCCCGCCAGCTGGGCTTTGACCTGCTGCGCATTACTTCCCCGGCTGCAGTGCTTTCAGAAGTGCAGCACCATGAGCAGTGGCTGGCGCGGGGTTACGGCGGGGACATGCACTACCTGTACCGTGACCCAAACAAGCGCTACGACCCGCGCAGCCTGCTGCCCGACTGCCGCAGTGTCATCGTGCTGGCTACCAGTTATCACACCGCTGAGCCGGATATTGTCTCGCAGGGCACGGGCAGGGTAGCCCGCTATGCCTGGGGTGACAATTACCACAACGTCCTGCGCCCGAAACTCAGGGAACTGGGCCGCTGGCTTGACAGTCAGCTCAGTGACCACAGCTGGCGGGTCACTGTTGACACATCGCCCCTGGCGGAGAAGGCCTTCGCGGTGGCAGCCGGCATCGGCATGCGCGGGCGTAATTCCCTCGTTGTCAACCGGGAGATCGGCAGTTATTTCTTCCTCGGCTGCATTCTCAGCAGTGCTGAGCTGCCGGTGGATGATCCGATGGCCTACGACTGCGGAACCTGCACGAAGTGCGTGACGGCCTGTCCGCAGGATGCTCTGACCGGCCCCGGGATCCTGATGGCGGACCGCTGCATCAGCTACCTGACAACGGAATGCAAGGCAGAAGTGGACGGGACGGTGGACCTGCAGGACTGGCTCTTGGGCTGCGATACCTGCCAGCAGGTCTGCCCCTATAACGCAGCCCCGCTGGCAACAAGCATGGAGCGCCTGGCCACCCGCGCTGCCAACCGTGACCTGCAGGCCTCGGAAATCATGGCAATGGATGAGGAACAGTTCCAGGAACGTTTCGCGGGGACGGTCTTCATCAGGCGCAAGTTCCACAGGCTCCGGGCCCAGGCTGCGGTGATCGTCAGCCAGGCCGAAGCTGCCAACCGGGATGGATGATCAGAGACTGGCAGCGTAGGCCTGTTGAAACAATTTCCGCTTAACAGGCGTAAGTAACAACAGCGGTGGCGGTGCTCCTGAATGGTATCCTAGCCGCATCAAAGTGATCCTGAGGTGAGACATGGGCCCATTGTTTACGATGATCGCGATCGTGATCGGTGCGATCATTCTGGGCAATTATGCCAAGAAGATGAGTGATGGCGGCTTCACGAAGTCCGAGATAGCGCGCATGCGCAGCATGGCGACCGGACTGATCCTGCTCGTGATCGTGCTGGCCTTCATCGGCAATTCCGTTGTCACGGTGGATGTCGGCAAGCGCATGGTGCTGTTCAACCGCTTTTCGAAGACCTTTGCCGCGGAGCCCATCGCACCGGGCTGGACAATCGTCATGCCTGGAATCTATGAACGCAAGACATATGACGTGCAGACCCAGGTCTATACAATGAGCGGCGTATCCAACGAGGGTGACAAGAGCGGTGACGATGCAATCACCGTGCGTTCCAGCGACGGCCTGGAAATGGACATCGACCTGACAGTGCAGTTCAAGCTGGACGACAGGCAGCTTAATGAGCTGCACGGGCAGATCGGTGATGATTACCGTGGCAAGATCGTGCGCCCTGCCGTGCGGGAGTCCATCCGCAACGTATTCGCCATGCATGAAGCCACGGCGGCATATTCCACTGAGCGCGACCAGATCAAGCAGGAGCTGCAGAGCCGGCTGGAATCCGTGCTGACGCGCAACTACATGATCCTGGAGGATGTGCGCATCCGCAACATCGCCCTGCCGCCGACCGTGGCGCAGGCGATTGAGGAGAAGAAGGCCGCCCAGCAGGACGCCGAACGCATGGAGTACACCCTGCAAAAGGCTGAGCAGGAGAAGAAGCAGGTGCTGATCGAGGCGAACGCCCAGGCGGAGAAGATCCAGGTGCTCAATGATGCCCTGTCATCCAATCCCCTCTACCTCAAGTGGCTGGCGATAGACAAGCTCAATGAAAACATCAGGCTGGTCGTGACGGATGGCAACACCTTGCTGAACCTGGATGCCCTGGACAGCACATCCCAGTAATCAGCTGATGCGGCGATCCTCCGTGCGGATCATGAAGAATCCGAAGAGATGCAGAAGGGCGATCGCTACGATGGGCACGATGCGCAGCTGCAGGGATGAGGCTTGGGTTGTCAGCCGGGCATGCTCTTCCTGCTGTACGCTGAGCTGGGTGTGGAGTTCTTCGAATTCCTCCTTGGCATCCATCACAGCGGTACTGGCCAGGATCGCTTCCTCGCCGCTGTAGTCCTTGCGTTCCCGGCGCTGCTTGGATTCAAGGTCAATGTAGCGGTTCTCAGCCTTGTTCTCCAGGGCGGATACTCGCTCGATCTCAAGCCCCGCCTGAGTTGCCGTACGGTGCAGCACGCCAACCTGGTGCGTGACCGCCCATCCATACCAGCCCAAGAGCAGGATGGCCGCAATGCAATAAATCCGCAGGATGTTTGGGTTCAGGTTCATGCCGGCATCAGGACGAATCCGGCCCGTTCTTGTTTAGCCAGCAGCGGGAGTGATGGTCAATCCCTACCATGAATGGCGGCGGACTCTGGCTGACGCACTGTTCCAGCACCTGTGGGCAACGGCTGGCGAAGGCACAGCCGGGCGGGGGGTCAATTGCACTGGGCAGGCTGCCTTCCAGCGGTTCCACTGGGGTGGGACGGCTGCCCGGGACGGGAATGGCCCTCAGCAGAGCGCGTGTATAGGGATGCATCGGTGACTCGTAGACCTGTTGCGTACTGCCCTCCTCCACGATCTCGCCAAGGTACATGACCGCCACCTTGTCGCAGATGTGGCGCACCACGGACAGGTCATGCGAAATGAACAGATAAGCCAGGTCATGCTCCTCCTTCAGGCGTTCCAGGAGGTTCAGGATCTGGGACTGGATGGATGCGTCAAGTGCACTGACGGGTTCGTCAGCGATCACAAGGTCCGGCTTGAGGGCCAGGGCCCTGGCAATCGCAATACGCTGGCGCTGGCCTCCACTGAACTCATGGGGGTAGCGCTGGGCATAGGCGGCCGGTAGTTCAACCTCGCGCAGCAGTTCTGCAATCCGGGCATTGATGTCGCTGCGCTTCCAGCCGTTCACCTCCATCGGTTCGGCGATGCTCTGGCCCACGGTGCGGCGGGGGTTAAGGGAACCCATGGGATCCTGGAAGACAATCTGCATCCGGCGCCGGGCCTGCTTGAGTTGGGCCTGGCTGTAAAGCATGATGTCCTCACCATCCAGCTTGATGCTGCCCGCACTTGGTTCGATCAGGCGCAGGACCAGCCGGGCGGTTGTGCTCTTGCCACAGCCGCTTTCGCCGACCAGGCCAAGTGTCTGCCTGCGGTCAATTGCGAAACTGACATTGTGCACTGCGCGGATGGTCTGCTGGTTGCCGCCGAAGGAACCGGCACGCATCGGGAAGTACTTGCTCAGTCCTTCCACGCGCAGCAGTTCCCGCTTCGGGCTGCTCACGCGTGATGCTCCCGGCGGGGCTGGATCAGCCCGTCGCGGAACAGCTCTGCGAACAGGCTCTGCAGTGATTCAGCGGCACGGCGCCCGAGCTGGGTGCGATCCTTGATTTCCCTCACGGAAGCGCGGGCCAGGTCCTCCCCGGCATCCAGCAGGATGTCCCGGTACCGGATGAGCTGCTCGCGCGTGAAGATGAATCCTTCGGGACTGGCAACCAGCCGGCCCGACAGGAACAGGTTGGCAATCACGTGGAGCTGTGAGGGATAACGCTGCTCCAGGGCGTGACGACTGATGCCTTCGTTGTCATCGTATAGCGCCACGACTTCCTCGCCGACGGCGGCATCCTCCGGTGAGAGCTCCGAGATGAAACGGGAGGGCAGGGGACAGGCTGGGGCCAGTACGTCATCATGGACCTCACATTCATGTCGCCGGGCGAAGCTGCGGATCAGCACGGCACAGATACCCGGGTCGCGGATCCCCAGCAGGTTGGTTATTGTTGTCACCACCAGCCGGTCGTTGAAGGGATTGCGGTTTTTCGGTGAGGACAGCTGTTCCTCGAGTGAATTGATTGTGCGGTCAAGGTATTCCTGCCAGATATACAGGCCGTCATCCGCGATGATGTCCTCGCTGAACTCCGGCACCCTGTAATCCAGTTCCTCGGCAACACTGACCACGCTGGAACGCCGGACCCAGCCCTTGAGGGCCAGCTCCAGGGCCAGCCACCAGTGCAGGTTGTGCGCTTTTCCACTGAGGCGGATGTCATCCAGGGCCCTACCGACTGACTTGAGGAAGCCCTTCAGCACCGGTCCGGGACTATCCAGGAATCCGATCGGCAGGCGGTTGAGGATCAGCAGTGTTTCGGCCTTCTTGCCTCCCAGCCGGCCCCGCTTGACCTGGATGCTGCTGTGACGCAGGGCTGAGGACTGTGAACGCGGGCTGAGGATGCCCAGCACGGCATCGCGCTCCTCGAAATTCACCAGGCTGCGGAACTCGAACTTGTTGCTGGGTTCAGCATCGCTGTCCTGCACGAGGATCAGGCAGTCGTCCACGGGAGGGTTGGCTGTCTGCAGGACGGCGAACATATGCGGCAGGTGGCCGCGGTTGTGCGCCTTCACCGAGTTACGAGCCCGCTCAATACCCTGCCTGCTGCTGAGTTTCACCACGTCTATATTCTAATGCGCGGCGCGGGCCGGTACAGCAATCAGCCCAGTCTCTGCAGGGCACGTGCCACATCCTCCGGCACGTCCACGCTGACGGGGTCATATCCGGTTTCCACCGTAAAGATACTGATGCCGTTCTCCATCGCCCGCAGCTGCTCAAGGCTCTCACTGGCTTCCAGCGGTGAGCGGGGCAAGCTGCACAGCCTTTCCAGGGTTGCCCGGTCATACATGTAGATGCCGATGTGCTTGAAATAACTGCAGGCAGAGGGATCCCGCGGATAGGGAATCGGGGAGCGGGAGAAGTACAGTGCGTTGCCATCGAGGGCCCGGGCCACCTTCACGAAGTTCGGATTGTGGATGTCCGGATGCTGCGGGTCGTTCCCAAGGGGATGCACAAGGGTGCTCATCGCTGAACGTCTGGCAAGCGTCTCGCGCACCAGGTCATCTATCGCCTGCGGCTCCAGCAGTGGTTCGTCACCCTGGATGTTCAGCAGGTAATCCATCCCCGGGAAGGCCCTGGCAACCTCACCGATGCGGTCAGTCCCGCTGGCATGGTCGGGGCTGGTCATGATGGCAGCCCCGCCGAAGGACTGCACATGCTCAATGATGCGCTGGTCCTCCGTGGCAACCACCGCTGCTGCCAGGCTCTGGCAGCGCGACACCTGTGTCCAGACGCGCTGGACCATGCTCATGCCGCCGATGTCAGTCAGTGGCTTGCCTGGGAAGCGCGTGGAAGCGTAACGCGCGGGGATTACTCCGAGTACCTGCATCTGAAGATTATAAGGCTTACAGGCGACTTTATCCGTCGGTATCCCCGGCAGATCCCCCCGCCGCATTCTGCTTGAGGAAATCTTCACTGTGGGGGTTGGGAGGCAGGTTGTTGCCGTCCAGCGGCGGAGCAGAACCTTCCGCATGCGGATTGTCCATGGTGGCTTCACCGTGTGGATTTGCCATGGCGGCCTCGCCATGCGGGTTGGCCATCCCACCAAATCCCTCAGCGTGCGGATTGACCGGCATCGGCGGCAGTTCCTCGCCGAGCATCTCAGCAATCGCGTACTCCGCGCGCCAGGATTCCATCTGGTTGTCGGTGTTGTCCCGACACCATTCCCACTCTGCCACAGCTTCATCGCTGCGTTCCAGCTTGCTCAGGACAACTCCGCGGTTGTAATGGGATTGCCAGAAATTCGGATCGATACTGAGCACATTGTCCAGGATCTCAAGGCCCTTGTTGAGCTTCTCCACATCCGGTTCCGCATCGCCAGCCAGCTGGATGTAGCAGCTCCCCATGTCGGTCATGGCATTCAGGTAATTCTCCGAATCATCAATGATGTTGCTGCTGTTCACGAACTGGTCGTAGTAGTCAATCGCTTCGGTGAAATCAGCGTTGTCATAGGACATGTCACCGAGCACCTTGAGGATGCGGATGTTCTCAGGGAAGTGAGTGTGGTACTCCTTGAGGATGTCCAGGCAGATGGCGTCATCATGATTCTCATAGGCTGCGATGAACAGGGCCAGCAGCTTGTCCCCGAGCAGGGTATGGTCCATGCTTTCCGAGTTGCTGCTCAGATGCTCGAGGGACTTCTGGGTGTACTCCGTCACCAGATCAGTCTTGCCCACCTGGCCATAGAGCTCGTACATCTCGCGCACCGTATCCACGTCTCCGGGATCCTTGTCGAGCTTGTCCTTGAGCTCCCCGACCTGGGCGAGGATCTGCTCCATCATCGGAGCTGAGTCGCCCGCCATGCCATTTTCGGCAGGGCCGGGCTTGTTTCCGACCATGTACCAGATGGCCAGGATCACGATCACCACAATGATCAGGCCTGTCCAGTTGGTACTAGCAGAAGAACCTGGTCCGGCAGCCTCAGGGGGCGCTTTGGCGGCAGCGACGGGTCGGTTTTCGGGCAGGGAGTTGTCGAGCGCAGAGCCACATTGGTTGCAGAAGCGCGCGATGTCCTCGTTTTCAGCCTGACATTGGGGGCAGATAACCAGCATGCGCAGATTATACATCTGCCTGGGAGGCCATCAGTGGAATATGGTCGACAGGATCAGTCGACAGTGTTTTCCGGGGCCAGCAGGCCATAGTTACCGTCATCTCGCCTGTAGAGGCAGTTTGCAGATCCCTGGTCGTTTATGAATACGAGAAATGAATGTCCGTTGCTTTCAAGCACGCGGGCGGCTTCATGCGTATTCATGGGCTTCAGCGGGAATGTCCGCACGATGATCCGGCGATTCCCTGAAACCGTTTCATGGCTGTCATCCAGCACGATGTCGTGATCGGAAGCGGCAGCCACTTCGGATTCCGCGATGCTGAATTTCTCGACGTCGCGGTGTTTCTGGATGCGCTTGGTCTTGAGCTTGCGCAGCTGGCGCTTCATCTTGTCCGTGGCCCCGTCAACGGCGATGTAGAAGCTTTCGGCCTCCTCCTCGCTCACGAGGGTCTGTCCCGGTACGTTGACCACTACTTCCACTCGGCGGCTGCGCGTGTTGTCCTTGCTGGCCCCGTCTTCAAAGACAATGGTCGCGTTCTGCAGACGATTGTTGTATTTTGAGAGCTTCTCTAACTTCCGGCTGGCGTAGAGTTCGAGGTCATCATTGATTTCCGCGTTGCGTGCCTTTGTCGTAATCTCCAAATTCTTGCCTCCATTGCATTCAGATTGTCCAGATAAGTACCAAAGCCACCTATACAGATACTATCACAACCAGTGCATAGTGCAATGTAGACTAAGCAAGGCCCTGAGATATTCAGCTCTTGAGCGTTGTTTGGGCTGCATTGCCTGTATTATTTGATATCATCCCTGCGACCATGACTGACCTAAATCTCATCCGCAATTTCTGCATCATCGCGCACATCGACCACGGCAAGTCAACCCTGGCCGACCGCTTTATTGATGTGTGCGGAACCGTGGATGAGCGAAAAATGCAGAACCAGGTGCTTGACCGGATGGACCTCGAGCGAGAGCGGGGCATCACAATCAAGCTGCAGGCCGTGCGGATGAATTTCCAGAGCGCTGATGGAAACCTCTACGAACTGAACCTGATTGACACACCCGGGCATGTGGATTTCACATACGAAGTGTCCCGCAGCCTGCGGGCCTGTGAGGGGGCGATCCTGCTGGTGGACGCTGCCCAGGGGATTGAGGCCCAGACGCTCGCCAACCTCTACCTGGCGCTTGATGCGGATCTGGAGATCATTCCGGTCCTCAACAAGATTGATCTGCCCGTGGCCCGCCCGGATGAGGTGGCCGAGGAGATCTGCTCCATAATCGGTGGCAAGCCGGAAGACATCCTGCGGGCTTCCGGCAAGACCGGTGAGGGCGTCCCTGAGCTGCTGGAGGAAGTGATCCGCCGTGTGGATGCCCCCAAGGGAAACCGGGAATCACCGCTGACGGCTCTCATCTTCGACAGTCACTTTGACAAGTACCGTGGTGTCGTGACCTACTGCCGTGTCTTTGATGGGCGGATCACTGCCAAGGACCAGCTGCAGATGATGTCAACCGGCCGCAAGTATGAGGTTGGGGAGGTCGGCGTCTTTTCCCCGGACATGATGCCCGTGGAGCGTCTGGAGGCCGGCGAGGTGGGTTATGTTGTTTCTGGCATCAAGAGTGTGTTTGATGCCCGCGTCGGGGACACGATTACAAACGCCCTGAAACCTGCGGAGAAGGCGATCGAAGGCTATGCCGAGGCCCAGTCCCTGGTGTTTTGCAGCTTCTATCCGACGCTGGCTGATGATGTCGAGGAACTGAAGAAGGCACTTGAGAAGCTGCAGCTCAATGACGCAGCTCTGCACTTCGAGCAGGAGTCCTCAGAAGCCCTGGGATTCGGCTTCCGCTGCGGATTCCTCGGGCTGCTGCACATGGAGATCGTGCAGGAGAGACTCGAACGCGAATATGACATCGACCTGGTAATCACGAGCCCCAGCGTCGTCTACCACGTCTTCCTCAAGAACGGCAGCATGCTGACCGTTGACAACCCGAGCAAGTATCCGGACCTGACGAAGATCGAGCGGATCGAGGAGCCGACGGTGCGCGCCTCGATCATTGTGCCCAGCAAGTACTTCTCGCAGATCATCGAGCTGGCCAAGAAGCGCCGCGGAGAGTTCATTTCATCTGAGTACCTGGGCAATGAGCGCATGAACCTGTCCTTCATGCTGCCCCTGGCGGACATACTCTATGACTTCTATGACAACCTGAAGACCATCTCCCGCGGTCTGGCGAGCTTTGAATACCACTTTGACGAGTACCAGCAATCCGACCTGGTCAAGGTTGACATCCTTGTCAACGGCGAGAGGGCCGAGGCGCTGTCCTTCATCTGCCACCGTTCCGATTCGCACTACCGCGGGCGCAAGGTGGTGGAGAAGCTGCAGAAGACGATCCGCCGCCACCAGTTCCAGATCCCGCTGCAGGCTGCCATAGGCAATACGATGATCGCGCGCATGAACATTGCACCGCTGCGCAAGGATGTCACCTCGAAGTGCTACGGTGGTGACATCAGTCGTAAGCGCAAGCTGCTGGACCGCCAGAAGAAGGGCAAGGCCCGCATGAAGATGATTGGCAATGTGGACATCCCGCAGGAAGCCTTCCTCTCGGTGCTCACGTATGACCAGGCCACCAAGAAGGGCGACTAGGCATCCGGGGCTGACGGACTCTGTGCTGGAATGATTCGCGTGAGCAGCAGGTAGGCCGCCGCACTTGCCAGGATGCAGGGCAGGGAACTGCCGCAGGCAAATGGCGGGCTTTCGATTGTCACACCCGCCAGGCTGGCGAAGTAGGCGATGCTGGAGAAGCCCCGGGCCCAGTCGTAGACGAGGAACCCGGTGAGCCAGGCCAGCAGTGCCGCCAGGCTGAATCCACCACTGTACCAGTAGCTGCCGCCCCGCCTGTCAATCTGCTCCACCTGGAAACCGCGTCCAGTGGGCAGGTAATGCCACAGCAGGACGATCACGAAGATCGGCAGGAAGATCGCGCCGATGGCCAGCAGGAAGGGTTCGAAGATTGCGGTGTCCAGGAACAGGGCGATGAGGATACCGAGGATGCCGACGATGATGTTCCCCTCCCGTTCCCGGATGCCCGGCAGCAGGCTCTGGGAACTGACCACACAGCTGTAGATATCGAGGAATGTAGTTGTCACTGTGCTGATCAGCACGAGCACAATGGCAGCCAGCGCCCAGGCGGTACCGGCCTGGCCCATGGTCTGGATCACCATCTGGTCCGGCGTAACATCCCCGAAGGCGGTGATCCCCTGCGATGTGGCAACCAGCAGGCCGACCGCGTACATCCAGCTGCCGCCCACGAAGTAACCCCAGAAGGTCGCGCGGGCGGACTGGCGGGGACTATTGCTGAAGCGGCTGTAGTCCGCCACCAGGGGCAGCCAGGAGATGCTCATGGCGACCACCACGTCGGCCGCGGCCAGCATCTGCAGCGGACCGGCACTGAAGTCCAGCGCGGGCAGGGCATTGCTGCGCAGCACGATCCAGGTCATTGCCAGGCTCAGCAGGAAAAGCAGGATGGCGCTGCTGCGCTGCACAAGCTGCCAGAACCTCTGTCCACCGGCGGCCCAGAGCATGCACAGTCCACCCAGCAGGATGATCCACACGGCCTTCATCAGGGGCAGTTCGGAACTGACCGGCAGACCGGTGTACTCCGCCAGCTTGTCCATGTAGAGGTAACCGACAAACAGCATCCAGCCGGTCCAGCCCAGCAGCTGCAGTACGTTGAAGGCTGCCGGCAGGTAGCTGCCGCGGATGCCGAAGGCAGGACGGGTGAGAATCATGGTCGGCAGGCCGCTGTCGGCCCCGATGGCTGCCATGGCGCCCATCAGGCCGTTGCCGATAACCCGGCCCAGGAGAATGGCAACGAGTCCCGCTGCCAGCCCGACCCCGGCAAGGGAGGGCAGGCCGCCACCCCAGATTTCGGAAATGGCAATCGCCGCGCCGAACCAGATGAAGAACAGGTCCGCCGGACGCAACCTGCGGCTGTCCCGCGGTACCGGCCTGAGTTCACTGTGCTGCACGCATTCTCCTGAAGTCAACGAATCCACACGGGATAACAACGGAGCTGCGGCAGTCACTTCCCTTCGCCGGCATTATCCGGATCAGGTTCAATGGGTCGGCCAACGCCCTCTCAGCCCCGACGGGCTCCCCACGTGTACGAGCATCCTAGCACAGGAGCCAGACGGGCCGGCAGCCAGCTACCAGGTGAAGCTTGTCGTTTCCTGGCGTGCCTTTTCCCATTTATAGGTTGGCACCTTGACGAAGTGGTTGCCCTCCGCTTCGATCTGCCTGATGAGCTCGGCAATCTCTTCCTCGGGGGGATCCCCGATGTGTATCACCTTGAACTTCGAGTTCTTCATCTCCCACATGAGTTCACTGAGGACCTCGGGTTCATCAAAATAGGTCAGGTGTCCCCCGCCGGGCATGTTGTATGAGTCGTCAAATCCGTGCACCATGTCCTTGACACCACTGTGGCGGGACATGGGCTTGCTCATCCATGGCTGCATCTTGTCCGCACCAGGCGTACGCGGATTTGGCAGCAGCTCGTAGTTCCAGCTCTTGAAAAGGGTCAGGCGGTAGGGATCCATCTTGCCGAAGTAGTAGTCAACCAGGGTGATATTGCGGCGGTTCGCCATGGGGCTAGCCTCGGGTTCCATCAGTTCTACACCTTCGCCCCATGTGGCATCCAGCGGGATCCAGCCGATTCCCTCCACGTAGAACTCCGCCCAGGCATGTCCCATTGGCGGGCCGATGTTCTTGTTGATGTTGATGTTCAGTTCCTCGAAGATGGTCCGTTCCTCGTCAGTCATGTTCTTGGTCTGTTCATCCGTTTTGATATGTGCCCAGCCGGCACAGGGGCGTGCGGGAATCCCGTTGTAGCGAGCCATGGAACAGAATATGTTGGCAAATTCGTCACAAACGCCGCGCTTGTTCAACCAGACACGGGATGTCGGGATCAGCGCGTCCTCACCGAACATTGTGTAGTAGCCCTTGAAGTGATCGTAATCGTATTCACTGATGATCCTGTTGTAGATGTTCAGCGCGGTACCTATCACATCGTCGGGATTCTCAGGATCAATGCAGTCCTGGGCATCCTTGTTAATACCCTTATGGAATTCAATCGGGTAGTCCTCACGCGTGTACTTCTTATAGAGCGCTGATTCCTTGTCGTAGGGCTTGATGAATTCCTCAATTCCGTCCCAGTGGACGTAGCGTTCGAAAGTGTAAAAGCTCCAGGTAACTTCAATCTCGAATTCCCGCGGCAGCCTGTCATCCGGGGCCACATCGTAGTAGAGGAAAGTCACACCATGCTCTTCGCTGTACTCCTGGCGGGTCGGTGGCGGATCGGCATGTATCAGCTGCACATTGCGGACATCATCACCTTCGATCGGACCGGGAAACCAGATCTCATATGTTCCCGTGCCGACAACGCCGCTGTGCGGGTTGATCAGGGAGGGTTCCTTGTCCCGGATCGGCCTGATCGGTTTGATTTCCTTGACCTTGTACTTGTACGAAAGCTCCCACTTGTTGGGCTGCATGTAGTTCATTCCGGCCTGCAGGCCGGTGCTGCCAAGGGGAATGCCGTACTCATCGCGCTTGTTGCACGCAGTGCAGCTGAATACGATCAGTCCGGCGACCAGCAAAACGGACTGTACTCTGCCGGAAAAAAAGATTTTCAGCAAATTCTTCATAGCTGTCCCTCATAAGCATTCGAGCTCGCTCATGGAATTATATAGGAAAGCGCAGAGGTATCATGTAATGCATGCAGCGCAGGCTGGCCAGAACATTCTTCGCATGGTGCCTCGGGACAATGCTCCTGGCGGCCCTTTGCGTGTCCTACATGTATTCGGACCCATCCCCCGTGGGGATAGTCAGCCTGGAGCAGGTTGTCGAACCGACATTGCCGGTTGCCAGCCAGCCCTCACGCATGGCCTTCATTTCCTACTCAGCGGACAGTACCATCCGGGCCTTCTGGAAATCGCCGGAGGAAAGCAAGTACCGGTTCACGATTGAAATTGATCCGGTTGATGATGAAGTGGCAGCGGAGGACGAAGCGCAGGCAGCTGCCGATGCTGATGCGGATACCGGGAATGAAGATTCCACGGCAACTGATCCTGCTGACAATCGAGGCGAATGAGGCAGAGCAGCCGGCAGCTCAGTCAATCACGGCAACGAATTCCAGTTCGACCACAGTTCCCTCCCCGAACAGACTGCTGACAAACAGGCCTGTGGCAGCGGGTTTGATCTCGCCGAAGACTTCCCCGAGAAAGCGAGTCCACTGCTCGGCGTCAGCCTTGTTGGTCATGTAAGCCCTGACCTGTACAACATCGCGCAGGCTTGCACCGGCATCGGCGAGCACGCCTTCAAGCAGCCTGGTGATGTACTGGCACTGCTCATAGCAGTCCTTGCCCTGCACGATGCCTTCCTGGTTGACTGCAATCGTCCCGGCGGTGTAAACCGTGTTGCCAACACGAACCGCCCGGCTGAAGCCGGCGCTTCTCTCCCAGATGTTGCCTGAACTGAAGCGCTGTCGGCTGTCAGTCATCAGTGGCCTCCCGCCTTGAGCCAGTCCACATATGCCCGGATGCCGTCCTCCAGGCTGAACCTCGGCGTGTATTTAAGCTCAGCCGTGGACAGCGAGATATCGGCCTCGGTGTGGTTCTGGTAGAACTCCTCGTAGGGATTATCAATGTATTCCGGCTCCAGTGCCGTACCCAGGCAGTCATTGAGGATGCTGATGATTTCATTGAAGCTGCGGGCCTTGCCGCTGCCGATGTTGTAGGTGCCCGGCTCTCCTGAGCAGGCCCTCATCGTTCCGTCCACTACGTCATCCACATAGACGAAGTCACGCAGGTGCTGCCCATCCCGGAATACGCGGGGACGCTCCCCGGCCTGCATCTGCCGGTATAGCTGGTAGACCATGCTGGCCATCCGGCCCTTGTGGGCTTCATGCGGCCCATAGACATTGAAGTAGCGCACTCCGCTCACCCGCATGCCGAGTTCCCGGGCTTCCTCACCCAGGTTGTCCAGCAGCATCTTGCTGAAACCGTAGACGTTCGCCGGGGCAGGCTGCTGGTCCACCTTCATCAGGCCGTCCGCCTGGCCGTAAGTCGCGGCACTGCTGGCATAGACCACGGGGAAGCCGCGGCTCTGGCTGAACCGCAGGATGCGCCGGGTGGCCTCGACATTTCGTTCAACCATCTGGCGCTGGTCACTGACTGTGGTGTCTGTGATGGAGGCCAGGTGGTAAATGCTGACGATTTCCTGGCGGCCGAAGTGCTGGTCCCAGTCCAGCTCCTCGCAGGGTCTCGCAATCAGGTCACCCTTGAAGTGACGCAGGTTGCGGAAGTCCCCGGAACTGAAGTCATCAATGACCACAACACGGTGTCCGGGATCCTGCGATTCGAGCGCAGCGACCAGTCTGGACCCGATAAAGCCGGCTCCGCCGGTCACGATAATCTGCATCCGCTGATCATA
>JAHEFU010000182.1 GCA_024645305.1 Planctomycetales bacterium | reverse complement strand
GGTCGGGACGGTCTACTTCTTTGAGACCACCGGCGCGGAACTGCCCACGACGATCCGCCGGCTGCAGGAAGCCCGCGAGGAGGGGCTGCAGGGCAGCTCCCGCTTTGAAGGATATGCCACCACCTGGCGTCTGCTGGGGGAGTCTCCCCTGATCGGTCGCGGCATCGGCAGCTGGCCCGTACTGACGGGACGAGGGGACATCCGGGCCTATCCGCACAACATCTTCCTCGAGGTGATGTTTGAACTGGGAATGGTGGGACTGCTGATCTTTGCAATGATCCTGCTGTACGCCTGGCGGCAGATCCCGCACCTGCACGTTCTCAGGCGTGAACCATGGATGATGCTGGCAGTGGCCCAGCTACTCAGTGCTTTCATCAATGCCAACATCTCCGGCGACCTGAATGATAACAAGCTGTTCTGGGCTTTCACCGGCCTGATTGTCGTATGCTCTCTGCAGCGCCAGGTCCTGCAACCGGAGCTGGAGAGCGTCAGCGGCCCCCTGGCCGGACCTTCTCAGCCCATCACATCTGCATAGAATGTCAGCAGCTTGCGTTCCTCGTTGGCCCAGTTGAACTTGGCCTGAGCGGCATGCATTCCGGCCTGGCCCATCCTTTCCCGCAGCTCAGGGTCGTCCAGCAGGCGCTTGAGGGCCAGCTCCACTGCGTCGTCATCATCAGGTGCAACGCAGATCCCGGCCCCGTTGTCCTCCACCACCGAGCGGTACAGCTCGAAGTCCGAGCATAACACGGGCAGGCCGAGTGCCATGTATTCAAAGATCTTTGAAGGATAGCTGTGCTCGTAGTTGGGGGTGCGGTCGAGCAGCGCCATTCCCACATGGCAGCGTGCAACCGGTCCCCAGGCCTGGTCTGCTCGCAGGTATCCATGCATTGCCACATTGCGGATGCCCAGTCTGTCTATCAGCTCACGCATTACTGTCAGGTGAGCGTCCTCCGTTGGTCCGATCAGTTCCAGCCCGACATCGTATCCCCTCAGCTGCAGGCGGGAGAGCACCCGTAACATGCAGAGGCTGCCGCGGGCTTTCGTTATGCCGCCGATATACACGAGTGTCGGACGGGTGTGCTTCTCAGGCCTAATCGAGGACAGTTCCGCCAGCAGTGGCATATTGAGGATGTTCACAGACTTCCTTACCGACGGATAGTCTGCGGCGTAGCTGTCCTCAGCAAAAACCACCGGCAGCTGACTGAGCCAGCTGCGCATGCGAATGCGCATCAGGAGGGACAGGGCAGGGCGCAGCAACGGACTGATCCACTGCTTGCTGAGGATATCCTTGGCAGTGTTTTCGTGCATGTCAAATATGACATGCCTGCCCTGGCGGGCCAGGCGGCTGGCCAGGGGCAGCAGCTCGGGGTCATGGAAGTGCAGGATGTCAGCTTCCTCTGACAGTGCAATATCGACCGCTAATGGTGGCAGTGTCCGCATCCGCTGCCGGCGATTCGTGGTGCGGGGCAGCGCCCGGATACGGATGCCATCCACCGTTTCGTCACGCTCATGCTGTGCCACCAGTACGACATCCCAGCCATTGTCGCGCAGGGATGCACATTCCTTCATGAAGATGCGGTTATCAAAGACATAATGGACAGTGGTGATGTGCACGGCGCGGGGCATCACACTACCTCTTCCGCTTCCTGCCAGGGAAGCATATTCCTGTTGTCAATAGGCTTGTCATTCGCGGTGACCTGGAACAATGATGCGAACTCACCGGCCATGCGCCGCTGCCCCAGGTATTCAATTGCCTCTGGTCGCCGGATGCGTCTGACGACTCCGTCCCGCAGCCAGGTCAGATACTGCTCCTCGATGTAATCAGCGATATCGGCCGCACTGCCTATCCAGCGACCGGCATTGCTCCATTCCAGCAATGGCCCCTGCAAACCCGGACTCATGCCGAAACTGAGCACGGGTGCTTCATAGGGCAGGTAGTCGTACATCTTGGCGGGCAATGCGTCACTGTAGATGTCGCCATCCAGCTTGATGATCAGCAACATGGAACTAGTTGCCATTTTTTCCTGGACTTCGCTGTAGGGCATCTGGCCCAGCACCTCCACCAGGTCCTGCACGGCCGCATAGCCCGGGAAGTCCCGCACAATATGGCTGTCCGAGCCGATGAATGTCATGCGCAGGTGCTCCTGCATGTCGGGATAGCGCCCCCTGAGCATCGCCACCGCCTCGAACAGTGGCTGCGGACTGCGGCCTCCATTGACCAGTATCCCCGCGTGCATCAGGCGGAAGATATCGCAGCGGCGGGGCGGCACTTTCGTGTCCTGCCAGGACCCACTTACAACCAGGACCGGATCTGGTCGCCTGCTGCTGCTGCGCACTGCGAGCAATTCCGGTGTGATGCAGCATGGTGCTGCCAGGCTGATGGTATCCGCTTTAGCCAGAGCCCGGTAGAACCAGTGCCGTGGACTGCGCGGGAAGTGCAGGTAGTCCGGCAATGGATCGCGCAGGTCAATTACACAGGGGATTCCCAGCTGCCTGGCGCAGCGCACTGCAACGGGGGCCAGCGTGTAGGGGCTGCAAGTGGCCCAGAGTATGGTGCTGCCGCGCTCCCGGGCTGTTGCCAGCACGGTCTGTTCAATGCCGTAGCTCCAGCCTGCAAACTCATCGTGCCATTTTGGCAGGAGTCGCATCAGGAGCTTAAGGTTGCCAATCAGCTTCTGCCTGAACGGACCGAGACCTGTGCGACTGCCTCTGAGAAGCGTCTGTTTCAGCACCGCCTCGCGGCTGCCCTCCTCACGGACACTGCGGGTCCAGGATCTGTCCGGGGTCTGGATTACATCCACGGGGGTGCCGGGACGCTCCGCTGTTATCACATCGCAGTCCCAGCCGAATTCCCGCAGGTGCCGGTAGAGGGCCTCAGGGCGGTGCTGGGCCACACCCACGTCATGCGGTGGGAACTTGTAGGATATGAGCAGAACTCTACCGCGCTTGTCGCCTGTGGCGGCTGCGCAGTTGCTGATGATGTAGTTTGCCGTCTTTTCAGGAGTCATTGTCAGATTGGTATTGGGGCATTCCCGGTCTGTTCAGTTTAGCTGTCCGTTGGTGCGGTTTGTTTTGAGTTTGCATCGGCTGCCTGTCCCGCGGTTTCCGCTGCAGGTTTGTCCGGGTGCCTGTCCAGTACCTTGATGACGCGGGCGGGCATGCCCCCGAGAACCACATGGCCCTGGGGATGGCTGTTGTTGACGACTGCACCTGCCGCCACAACTGTATGCTCGCCCAGCACCACACCGGGCAGGATGACGGCGTTCATCCCGATCCAGCAATGCTCACCGATCAGGATGTCCCGGGCGTCCTCATGGTTGTCAAGGTCATAGATGACATGGTTGGCGGTCACCAGTCCCACATTCGGCGCAATGTAGCTGCCACGACCGATGCTTATGCTGCCGCCGTTGTTGTTGTTGTAGTACTGCCCGAAAGACTGGAAGTTGTTAAGGTCATCCGGGTGGAATTGCAGCCGCGAGGGGTTGGCAATATGCGTCTCCATACTGACCGGCCATGGTACGCTCCGGTTGTGGCCGCAGATCTTCTGCTGCCACAACGAGCGCCAGGCCCAGCGCCAGCCAGTATCTCGTCCCTCGAACCAGCGACCCGTGAGGTAGCGCCGGTCGAAAGCGAGGCGACACAGCGGCTTGATGAACAGCAGTGCGATTTTCCTGATGATTCCCATGATGGTCAGCCCTGCTCATGACTGGCAGCGACTTCACGAGATTTTAGCAGCACGGCGCGGCTGAAAATGCCGAAATAGACGACGTAGCACAGGATCATCGTGGCGCCGTAGGCCATGATGGTTGCATGTGCATCCCAGCCCAGCCAGTGGGGCACGACCAGTGAGGCAATTACAGCCACAGTGCGCAGGGCATCCCCCGCCAGCTGCCAGTCCTGCTTCTCAAGCACGGTGATGATCGGTGAGGTGGAACTGACTGTGATTTCCGCCACGAGGACTATTGCCATGATCTGGACGTAGAACGAGCTGCCATCCCAGCGCTGCCCGAAGATCCAGTGCACGAGCCACGGGCCGGCTGTTATCAGGATGGTTGCCGGGATCAGGCTGATCAGCAGCATCCGCTGCACAGTCTTGAAGTACAAGCTACTGAGTTTCGCCGGATCTTCATTGAGCAGGCGGGCAGCGCGACCGAGGAATACCTGACTGATGGACTCCGACAGCAGTCCGGATGGCTGGCGCAGGATGCGTGTGGCGAAGAATAGGAAGCCGGCCTCCCCGGCACCGAAATAGTCAAAGAACAGCAGGTTCGGAATCTGGCGGGGGATGGTTACCAGCAGGGCTGAAGGCGTGGAATAAAGCGGGAACTTGATGTAGCGGCGCCACAGCCTCACGTAATCACCGGGCTGTGACTGCAGTCTGATAAAGGCCTGCCTTACTGGTTGCCACAGGCTGGTGATACCGGTCCACTGACCGGCGGCATTACCGAGGATCAGGCCGAAGGGGCCGTGCATCAGGAAGCCCAGCCCGACCTGCACCAATACCTGCCCGATGGCACGCGAAACCCTGGTATAAGCCAGGCGCTTGTAGATCTCCCCTCGCACGGCCCAGGCCGTCAGGGATCTGTAAACGCCCAATCCCAGCAGGGTCACGGGAATCAGCCACAGATACCGGACCAGCTCCGGCTCGTCCTTCCATTGCACAATCGGGCCGCGCATCAGCCAGATAAGCAGTCCTGCAATGAGGGAAAACCAGAACGTGATCGCCAGCGTGAGGCGCAGCAGCAGGGCAGCATCTTCATCCTTTTCGGGCATGGGGATGGCCTGTTCTAGTCGCAGTGAACTGATGGAACTCAGGATTGTAACGACGGAAATGTAGACGCCGAGTATGCCGAAATCAGCTTCCGTATATAAACGGGACAGAACAGGAGCACTCAACAGCACGAGGGCTTGCCCGATCACCGTTCCGCTGGCCAGGGTAGCCAGGTTTCGTGCAAAGCTGCCAGCGACCATTCTGCGCCTGATTCGGTCCAGTAAGCTGTTAGGGGGATCCTGCATCCGTGTGCAGTGATTAGATTACAGTATGCAGACTGTCACGATATGGCTTGAAATGGGGCCTTGATGCGATTCAGGAGCTCAATTCAACCAGCTTGCTGATAATCTGCTGTCCAGCTGTTCCATCCCCGAAATTTGTGATCTGCTCCCGCTCCCTGGGACCGGGTGCTTCCACCAGCCGTTTGAGCATCTGATCCTTGATAACCCTGCCGCAATTTGCCATACCGATGTCGTTGATCTCAGGGAAGGTGGTGTATTCCCAGGGAATCACACAGAAGTGTCCGCTGAAGCAGGCTTCACGCAAGAGTCCACCACTGTCACTGAAGACGAGGTTGCAGTCTTCCACGAGGGCCTGGCTCTTGTTGAATCCGATCGGTTCAATCACTGTCAGGCCGGCTTTTTCCAGTTCGCCTGTGCGGCCGAGTCCTTTAATTGCTCCACGGGTCCGCGGGTGCAGCGGCAGGACGACCGGCATCAGTTCAGTCTGGGCTGCGATGAGCGTATCCAGGATCGCATTGAGACGTTCGGGGTAGTCAGTGTTCTCGGCACGGTGGACTGTGGAGTAAATGTACTTACCCGGTGTCAGCCCGAGGGACGCCAGAAATCCCCTGTCGCGCTTAGGCAGGAAATGCAGATAGTTGTCAAGCATCGTATCGCCGACGTTGAATGAGTTGGCAGAGAGGTTCTCATCAAGCAGGTTCTCAAGGGTTGCCGCGGTTGCTGCCAGACGCAGATCCGCGATGCGGTCAACGATGACGCGGTTCAGTTCCTCGGCCTGGTGCAGGTTCCCGGTCCGGATACCTGACTCGACATGTGCCAGCCGCAGATGCCGCTGCAGCGCTGCGATGCCTCCGGCCAGAGTGGCATTGGTATCGCCGAACACGACCACCCAGTCCGGGGTCCACTCCCCGAGGGTGTCGAAAATGCGCTCAATGGATGCGCCGGTCTGATAGCCAACACTTCCGCTGCCCACTTCCAGGTTGTAATCAGGCTTGCGCAGTTCCAGGTCGCGAAAGAACACGTCATTCATGCTGTCGTCATAATGCTGGCCCGTATGCACCAGG
>JAHEFU010000181.1:4560-6089 GCA_024645305.1 Planctomycetales bacterium | reverse complement strand
GGGTTGTCAGTCAGGTTCTGCAGAACCTCGCCCGTGTCAATGTCGGCAAGGTAGATGTCGTAGTCCTCGTAGACCGGCCAGACGTAGCCCTTGCTGAAATCCGGCGTGGGTGGGCAGGCGGGACCTCCATTGAGATGCGTGCTGCTGTAGATGTAGTGCTGCATATCCTCGGTGTAGTACGAGCAGGTCACCCGCCCTTCACCGCTGCTGATGAGCTTTAGTTCTCCCGTCAGCAGATCCAGGCGAAACACCTGGTCACAGGGGAATTCATTGACCGCCGCCTGGAGGATCAGCGACTTGCCATCCGGTGCCCAGTAGGCCTCTGCATAGTTGGCTGCCGCGATCTGCGGATCATCCTCGAAATTGCCAAAAGTCAGCTGACGGACATTCCTGAGATGGACTTCCTCGGGATGGAGCATGGACTGGTCCAGCGGGCCGACCGTCGGACGGATCTCCGGGGGGCCACCATGGCCATGTCCGTGGGGTGACTCCGCCTTGTCGGCTAATTCCGCATCCCCGTTTTCCTGGACAGCGACCGAGGGTGTGTCGATGTCGATTGAATGTGCCTGCACGGCAAACAACTGCGCCGTGAGGAACAGGCCCGCCAATGCGAGCAGTAGGGTCCTGATGTTTACTGCCTTGATCTGCATATCGAGAATTGTAGCACGATACATTCGATCATGGAATACTACTTCCATTCACGGTAAGGCGAGGTCCTGTGTCCAACACTCCAACCTGAGGAATTAACCTGGAATTCAATAGTTATTAATATGTATTGATCTCCTGAGATTGATTCGCGATGATGTTAATTAGCTGTGGACAAGGAAATGCAGTAAAATCCAGATACCCGGTGGATACCTATCCTGGACATCGCAACCGCCTGGGACGTGACACGAAATGAATCGATTCATTCTGGACATGTACCAGTAATGAACAGTCGTGCTAAAATGCGCCTTCGGGCAAATCAGGTCGTGACGGGTAGTAGATGAATCAGAAGTACACGATGGAATCGCTGGACAAGCTGAGGGCCCGCCTTGATGCGTCCAGCTTCCTGCAGGAACTAGGTGTCAACAAAGGCGACTACAACGCCAGTGGCAAGGAAATCCAAGCGTACTGTCCCGTCTGCAATGACCGGTCGAAGATGACGCTGGTGATTGAGCAGGATTCCCGGACGGCCTATTGCCGCAACCTCTACTGCGAAGCCAGCAACATGAACAAGGGCGGCGGTGACCTGCTGACCATGTTCGCCCTGATCCTCGGCAAGGATTACAACCAGGCTGCCTTTGATCTAGCCCGCACACTGGACGTGGAGTTGGTGGAAATCGCCGGCAATGACTCTTCGGAGGGATCCGCTGCCGCCGGCAGCGAGAAGGCAAGTCCTTCTGCGGCCGGTGATCTAGCTGAATTCCGCTATGTGGAAGTCGGGCACTTCGCCCCCTCCGATTCAGATGACGGCAAGCTGAGACAGGTGCAGATTACCTTTGCCGGCCAGCGGGGGTTCGGTCGCGGATTGCTGATCCGCCTGGACC
>JAHEFU010000181.1:0-4550 GCA_024645305.1 Planctomycetales bacterium | reverse complement strand
AGGTCGATGACTTCATGAGTCAGTACCGCAGTAATGTGTTCCGCTCACACTACGTTTACAACACAGGCAACTATGAGGAACTCCAGAAGCAGATAGCCTCCAGCCGCGCACTGCTGCTTGGCGACTACTACGTCGTGTTCAAGGCCGGCAGCAGCGCTGAGATCGTGCACGCCATCAACCAGGCGATTGACCTGGTGGAACGCTTCAAGCAGAATTACGACATTCCCTACGATGCCGTGACCGTGTATTACACCAGCCAGCACATCAGCGTGCATGTTGACTATACGGTGTTCGGGATCACCCCGAGCCGGGCCCTGCACGACATCTATCGCCGCATGACCTGTGCCACCATCGGCGTGGACCCGGAGAACCCGGAGCGCAGTGCGGCCTTCAGCCAGATTGACCTGAGTGCCTACCGCCCGGACCTGATCACCAACATCCCGGGTACGATCCTGACAATTGAAGGACGCGAGATCTACAAGATCCGCATGAGCTATTCAGCTTTCAAGAAGATGAGCTACCAGCGGCTGCATGAGTTCTCGCTCAGGCGTCCCGACCTGCCGGAGCGTTCCCGCTGGCCCGAAGCAATCGGCAAGGCCAGTGACTTCTTCAAGTCCTTCCGCGCCAGCATGGAGCGCGACGCCAAATCGGATGAGCGCGACATCATTGCCAACATTTTCTATGGCCAGACTGAGAGCTCGGGCGGGATCAGCACGCTCAAGCAACTGGCCCCCACCCTGCTGCGGCGATTGTTTGACGACCGGCGGCAGGTCCTGCCGACACAGAGTGAGCACCTCAACCGGACGCTGTCCGGTGGCCTGTATCCAGGAAACCTCTATGTCCTGGCGGGCATTCCAGGGACGGGAACCTCATCCTTCGTACTCCAGATGATGAATGATGCCGCGATGAACAGCGACGCGCAGTGCCTGTTCGTCGGCCTGCAGCGTGGTGTGGAGGAAGTCTTCAAGCGCAGTCTGTCTTACATCGGGCGGATCCCCAGTCCGATGATTGACGACAAGCGCCGCAATCCTTCCGAGCTGTATGAAGACAAGGACTTCAACCGCCAGATGTTCAGTGCCTTCGAGAAGTACCAGACCTTCAGCGAGAACATCACCATCCTGGAAGGCGTGGCGGCCGGCAGCCTTGATGGCATCCGCCAGCTGGTGCTTGCCAAGAAGGAGGAGCTGGAGGAACAGGGTGCCACCCATTCAAGTGTCCTGCTAGTGATTGACTCCCTGCAGCTGATGGTTGCCATGCTGCGGGCCCGCTCGGGAAATCCGAGCCTGAACGGCGATGCCACTTCCGCCGGGCGGGAGATCGACGTCGACATCCTCACCAGCCACCTGAAGGCCATGGCCCGCGAGCTGGACATCACGATCGTTGCCACATTTGAGTATTTCCACCGCGGTAACAGCAATCACCTGTTCCTGGAGAACAACCCGGCTGTGATGGAACTCCTGCACAGTACCCAGTTCGCTGACACGGTGTTCATGATTTCGCGCCTGCGCAACAACCTTGACGAGCTCAAGGAGTACTACCGCGAGTCCTATGCCGGGACTCCGCTGGAAGGCAAGGTCGGCCAGATCCACCAGAAACTCACGGAGATTGAGCAAAAGCACCTGAAGAGCAAGGAATTCCTGGAAATGAAAAGCGAGTTCAGCGTGCTGGATATTGTCAAGAACCGCATCGGCATCACGGAAAAGGTCCTGTTCATCCACAGTAAGCCAATTTCATCTTTCCTTCCCGTGGATTACCTCACTAACGGACTCTGAAGTCCCCGAGGCTCAGTTCAGCTGATTTCCCCCGCTGCAAGGCTCGTCACGTAAGTGTCAATCATCACCGGCAGAATTGAACGTGCCTCCCTGATCGGTTCAGCGCTGTGCCGCGTTTTCATATTGAGAAGCACTCCCTGCAGTGCGGCGTGAATGATGCCGGCAAGGTTCTCCGCATGGTCCACCAGGCCCTGCACATGCTGGGCTGTGGCATAGCCCCAGATCTTCTGTGCCACCACTGAGCGCCAGACATCCGCCAGTTCCGCCAGCCGACCCGCCAACTCTGGGTTAGTGTCAGCCAGTTCATTGAGCCTGCTCATCAGCGGGTCGCCCCGGCCGAAGCCGACTTCTGCATACTGTACTTCGTAATAGTCCAGGAATCGAGTCACGATCTCCGAGGGTGATATTGTTCCGCTGAGCACGCGGACGCGCATGGTGTTCTCATACTGGTGCCGCAGTCTCTGCAGCGCTTCCTCTGCAAGTTCTTCCTTGCTGCTGAAGTAGTTATATATTGATCCCTTCGGCAGACGGGCAGCTCTGGCAACGTCGCTGATGCTCATCGAGTGGTAGCCCCGCTGCCACAGCTGAGACCAAGCAGCATCCAGAATCAGCTCGCGATTGTTGCTGTTCCTAGGCAAATCGAGATATATTATATCATACAAGACGACCGGTCATATTAATTCCTTAAGTCCTGTATTTATCGGCTCTCAAGGCAGGTCGATTTGACTATTCTACAGGTTAGTTTGACCAAAAATGCTTACAAACGCGTGATTTTCTGGAACAATTAGGTTGGGTGTCCGGTCTTACTGGATGTCTACAGCGTTAACCTCCATCCTTTCTGGTATTATGGGAAACTCGAGAGAGGGGGGTGAGGAAGCACCTCGCTCTCTCGAGCTTTTTTGTTTTCTTGAAGTGCAGAGGTTATCCCCAACCCATCAACACCTTATCCCCGGCAATTGATATCTGGTTCTTCTTATTACACGAAATCGTGTAAAACATCCGCAAAAGACGATTTCGTACCGTTACTGGATATATCCTATTCGTGATGCAGATTGTGCTTTCATATTCCCAGCAGTTGATCGAATCCATCTGGGCAACAACAGCCCTGATGGCGCCATACCTGCTGTTGGGATTCTTCATTGCCGGTGTGCTGCATGTTCTGATTCCGGAAAGCTGGATTGAAAAGCATCTGGGCGGCAAGGGCCTCTGGCCCGTCACTAAAGCATCTTTGATCGGTGTTCCCATTCCCATCTGTTCATGCGGCGTTATCCCCGTGGCAGCCGGCCTGCGCCGCAATGGTGCCAGCCGGGGCAGTACCGTCAGCTTCCTGCTCAGTACCCCGCAGACCGGAGTGGACAGCATTGCAATTACCTGGGGCATGCTGGGACCGGTGTTTGCCATCTACCGGACCTTGGCGGCCTTTATCAGTGGAGTCATTGGCGGGGTCCTGACTGATATTTTCGGCGATGATGGAACGGCCGCAGAAGGCAGTACTGACCTGGAGCAGACCGCGTCTCATGATTGCGCTGACTGTGGCGATGTACCAAAGCACAAGCAGGGAAACCGCTTCCTGCGGGCGCTGGAATATGGATTCATGACCCTGCCACGCGACCTGGCCCGCAGCCTGATGTTCGGCCTGTTGCTGGCAGCGCTGTTCAACGTGTTTATTCCGGATCACGCCCTGCCAGAATCCATCGGCAGCGGCATCATCGGCTACCTGGCACTGATGGCCCTGGGAATTCCCCTCTATGTCTGTGCGACCGGCAGCGTACCGATGGTCGTGCCCCTGCTGGCCAAGGACATTATTTCCCCTGGGGCGGCCCTGGTTTTCCTCGTCAGCGGTCCGGCCACGAACCTCGCATCCATTGTCACCCTCTGGAAGGTGCTTGGCCGCCGCACGTCCATCATCTACCTGGCAACGGTTGCAGTGCTCGCCCTGCTCAGCGGATTCATCCTGGACACTTTCCTGCCTCCGATAGAGCTTTCCGCCTACAGCCACATGCATGTAGAGGACATCAACATCCTGCATCACCTGAGTGCAGCGCTGCTGGTGGCCATGCTGCTGGCTGCCATCCTTCCTCCGCCACGTCGCGGGGTCGATCCGGCGGCGGCCCTGCCTCTCGATGGGGATGCCACTGTGCTCGAGATCCAGGGCATGACCTGCAGCCACTGCAGCAGCTCCGCGGAACGCGCCCTTGCGCAGCAGCCGGGAGTCAGCATGGTGAAGGTTGACCTGCAAAACGGCTCGGCTATTGTCAGAGGCACCGACCTTAACGTGGACCAGCTCATCAATGCCGTTGACAGCATTGGATTCCGCGCCAGCCGGCGGAGCTGAATTCACCTGGTTCAGTCAAACAGGCTAGTCTGCCTGCTTCCGAAATCGTAACCCTCCAGCTCCAGCAGGCGCTGCTTCATTGCCAGCCCACCAGCGTAACCGCGCAACGATCCGTCCTTGCCGATCACCCGGTGGCAGGGAATTATGATGTGCAGGGGATTGCCCCCGTTGGCATGCCCCACAGCGCGAAGCGCTGACGGCTTGCCTATCTGTTGCGCAATTTCCTCGTAAGTCGCTGTGCTGCCCCAGGGAATGCCCTGGACCGCCCGCCAGACACTCAGCTGAAACTCGCTGCCATCCGGGTTGATATCCAGCACGAAGTTCTTCAGCTTGCCGGAAAAGTACTGTTCCAGCTGGCGCCGCAGTTCCAGGAATACCTCGGGTCTGCGTCTGAGGCTGCCGGATGGCACATTTCCGGCATTGCGTGCATTGAAGCGTTTGAG
>JAHEFU010000180.1 GCA_024645305.1 Planctomycetales bacterium | reverse complement strand
GATGCTGCGCTCGTGGTCCTCCTGCGGGTAGTCAATGTTCACCTTCAGCAGGAAGCGGTCCAGCTGCGCTTCGGGCAGGGGATAGGTTCCCTCATACTCCACGGGGTTCTGGGTGGCGAACACGGTGAAGTGGGAGGGCAGGGCGTAGGTCGTGCCGTCCACCGTCACCTGGCGCTCCTCCATGGCCTCCAGCAGGGCGGCCTGGGTCTTGGGCGGGGTGCGGTTCACTTCATCCGCCAGCACGAAGTCGCCGAAGATCGGCCCCTTGCGGAAGGAGAAGTTGCGTTCATTCATGTCGTAGATGCTCGTGCCCGTGATGTCACTGGGCAGCAGGTCGGGGGTGAACTGGATCCGGCTGAACTCGCCGCCCAGGGCGCGGGCCAGGCATTTCACCAGCAGGGTCTTGGCCAGGCCGGGCACGCCCTCAAACAGCAGATGCCCACCGGCGAACACCGTTGTCAGCATCAGCTCAATCACCTCGTCCTGGCCGACAACCGCCTTGGCGATCTCCCGGCACAGGGCTTCAGCTGCACGCTGGGTGTGCACGGGCTGGCCGATGGATCCGCTTGGAAGGTCCGGTCGGGTGGTGATATCCGGGTTCTTCAGGTCCACCGGACCCGATGAGCTGGAACCGAAGGCCCCACCGGCACTGTCATGCTGCGGCGAGCGAGAATCATCAGAGCGCACTACACCGAGCGGATTAAGCGGGTCGGGCCGTCCATAGTCCGGTGTCGCATTGTCACTGTCCCCGAGCGGATCGGGCCCTTCGTATTTTCCGGAATCCTGCATCCCGTCTAGTTTAGCAGCTATGACCGTTCATCCGCTGTCCGCGAAGTCGGCTGATCTGCCGCTAACATATATGCCCCGTGACAGACATCAAGGAAACTCCAATGGAAATCGCGCTGAACCCGGCGCTGCCACCGCTCATCATCGGCGGTGGCCTGTCCGGCTGTGAAGCAGCGCTGCAGCTCGCAGCGCGGGGCATCGCCTCTGAGATCTGGGAGCAGCGACCCACGTTCGGTACCGAGGCCCATGTATCCGAGGGACTGGCCGAGCTGGTCTGTTCCAACTCATTCAAGAGTGAGGATCCCGTCCGGGCCCAGGGCCTGCTCAAGCTGGAACTGGATCAGCTGGGCTGCCGGCTGCTGCAGATTGCACGCGAGTGCCGACTGCCGGGTGGTGCCGCACTGGTGCTCGACCGCGAGCAGTTCTCGGCGAAAGTCACGGACGCGATAGAAGCCAGTCCGTTGATCACACTGAAGCGCGAGCGTTTTGAGAACCTGCAGGCCGAACTGGCGACGGGCCGGCTCGTGATTCTGGCAACGGGTCCGCTGACGAGTGATGGTCTGTGGCAGCAGCTCAGCGAGCTGCTCGGAGACGGGGGCTGCTACTTCTACGATGCAACCTCACCCGTGATCAGTACAAAGGGCATCAACCGCGACATCGTATTCTCCCAGAGCCGCTATGACAAGGGTGGGGGAGATGACTACCTCAACTGCCCGTTTGAGAAGGAAGAGTACGAGGCATTCCGCGCAGCCCTGCTGGCCGGCGAGGTTTACCCGATCAACGCCGCTGACAAGTACCTGCTGTTCGAGGGCTGCCTGCCCATCGAGGAACTTGCCAACCGCGGTGAAGGCACGATGCGCCATGGCTGTCTGAAGCCCAAGGGCCTCGTTGATCCGCGTACGGGCCGCATGCCCTATGCCGCAGTGCAGCTGCGCTGGGAGGATGCCTTCCAGAGTGCGATGTCCCTCGTCGGCTTCCAGACCCGGCTGCGCTTTGGCGAGCAGGACCGCATCTTCGGCATGATCCCCGGTCTGGAGAAGGTGAAGATCATGCGCTACGGCCGCATGCACCGCAACAGTTACGTGGAAGCTCCGAAGGTGATGCTGCCGACCCTGCAGGTCAGGGAGCATCCCAACCTGCTGATCACCGGCCAGCTAACCGGGCTGGAGGGCTACATGTCGGCGATCAGCACAGGGCTATTGGCAGGCATCAATGCCTCGAAGCTGCTTGCCGGTGAAGTGGCAACGGTCCCGCCGGAGAAAAGCTGCCTCGGGGCGATGATACTGTTCATGGTCAACCCCGGCCACAAGGCCTACCGCCCGACGGCTTTCCAGTACGGCATGCTCAAATGGCTGCCGGAGAAGATCCGCCGTGACAGGAAAGCTGAGCTGATCAGGACTGAGGCTGAGGCGGCGTGGGAACTGCTGGAATCGCTGGTTGGCAGATAACCGAAAGGAGGTGCGACCACGCCAAGTCGTGGTTGTCGCACGATCAAACTGTTGCCTAATCTGCTCCTGAAATCTTGTGCGGCAGCAAGTGCCGCACCTCCGACTCTCCTACAACCTCCCAACTCCAACCACCAACCACCAACCTACAACCTGCCTCCTAGTCCTTCTCCCACCGCATCAACTGTTCCCTCATCCCCAGGTATCTGTCGGGCCTGATGCTGACAACGCTTTCCGTTTTCTTCAGCACCTGGCCCGGACGTGCATTCTTCGGGCGGCTGAGCTGGCTCATCGGCAGGTAGGAGATGTCCAGCTCCAGTTCGTGGCGGCCCTTGCTGTGCCAGCCGGCGATGATCGCGGCCTCCTCCAGCGTCGTCCAGGGCAGTTCCCGCCCGTTGGAAAGCACGATCACGTGGCTGCCGGGCCAGTCGCGCACGTGGAACCACATATGCCGGGCGTTGCCATAGATGCGGATCAGGCCGTCGTTGCTCGTGTCACTCAGGCCGCAGAGGATGTCCAGCCCGTCGCTGGAGAGGTAGCGCAGGTACTTGATGCCGTGCTTCTCCAGCTTACCGCTGCTGCTTTCCAGAGTGCTCTTCACTGCCTTCTTTGCGGCCGGCCGCTTTGCAGGCTGCTGCAGTGCTTCGGCCAGTTCCGCCTCTGCCCTGCCGATGCGTTCCTGCAGGCGAGCTTGTGCTCGTCGCAGGCGCTGGCACCAGTGTACGAGCTCCTGGGCGTTGTCATATACGCTCTTGCCGATGGTGATCTGCCCGGCCAGTTCCGGATGGTCGTCTTGCCATTCCTGCAGATGTGCTGCAGCCTGAACCGGATCCTCCAGTTCACCGCTCACCCGCAGCAGCTCCAGCGCGATCAGCTCAAACTCATCGGCCCGCAGGCTCTGGGTGTACTGCTCTCGCAGGTTATCCAGCAGGCGCTGGGCCTGCTCCTGCTTCTGGCTGGCCCGGGGCTTGCTCAGGCCGCGTTTGCCCCGGGCGCGCTGCCAGAGTTCCAGCGCCACCGAATTGGCATCACCCGGTTCCGCAAGGCCAAAGAGTCTTCCTGTCAGCTCCCCGCGCTGCAGCTCAGTGATGAACCCCAGCAGGCTCTCCAGGCTGTGGTCCACCGGCAGCAGTTTCTCGATCTCCAGCCAGGTGCGATTGTCCGCACAGGCCACGCGATGGGTGAACAGGCGTTCGATCGCCCGCTGGCCTCCGACACCTTCACTCTCCGCGATCTGTGCCAGCTCATCAGCCAGGCCTCCCAGGCCGTCGTCGCTGGCAACGAACTTCCCGAGTGGCGGCGGGTCCGGCAGGGGCTGGCCCGTGGAGATGTTGCGCGAGCGCTGCGGGTCGTAGCGCAGCTTCTTGAAGATGCTGACGAGCATCCCCCGCTCGCTGATCAGGAAAGCGTTGGCACTGCGGCCCGCCAGTTCCTGGCGCAGTTCCTTCGTGCTCTCCTCACCGTAGACATCCTTTGACTTCAAGGTGAAGCGGATGCTCCTGTCATAACCGTCCTGGGCGATGCTCACGATCCGGTAGCCCTGCAGGTGGAAGTTCAGCGCTTTCACGAAGTTGCCGTCATCCACCCGCTCCCCGGCAAGTTCCGGAGAATCAATCCGGCCAATCACCGGGAACTCCTCCAGCATACTCAGCAGCAGCAGTTGTTCCCCGTAGTCACTGTCCAGTTCCAGCACGAGACTGCGTGGATCCAGCTGCCGCGCACGGCGCAGCCGGGCCCCGATCAGCCGGGGTCCTTCCTCACGCAGCCAGCGCTTGATCAGGAGGATGTTCACCGCACCATGATACCCGCCATGCCCTGCTATCATTGCGCGATGCGGCGCTATGGCTATATCGGCATCGGCAGTAACCTCGGCGACAGGCTGGCGGCCCTGCAGTGCGCCGTGCAGGAGTTGAGCGCGGTCAAGGCGCTGGTCGTGGAGCAGTGCAGCCATGTCCTGGAAACCGCGCCCTGGGGCTTTGAATCTCAGAACCACTTCCTGAACGCAGTGCTGCGGTTCAGCACCACCCGCGCGGACGATGAACTG
This sequence comes from Planctomycetales bacterium, assembly GCA_024645305.1. Classification (GTDB taxonomy): domain Bacteria; phylum 4484-113; class 4484-113; order 4484-113; family JAFGCY01; genus JAHEFU01. The sequence continues at coordinate 1,831 of JAHEFU010000180.1, read as the reverse complement.
GATGCCATCCTGCGGGACTGCGAGGAGCGATGCGGCCGGGGAAGCCGGCCCGACCCGTCCGAGGCTTACACTGACCGCAGCATTGACATTGACCTGCTGTGGCTCGAGGACTGGAAGGGTGAGGGCAGCAGCCTCAGTGTGCCGCATCCGTCTGCCCACAGGCGGGCCTTCGTGCTGCTGCCGCTGGAGGAACTCGAAGCAGACTTCCAGTTGAACGGCCGCAGCATCTCTGAATGGATTGACAGGCTGCCGGAGGATGAGTACATGCAGGCCAGCTGGCGGCGCGACCTGAGCCTTTCAGTTCCCCGGACGGGATGATGCTCAGTTCCTGTCTCGGGCGCAGCGGAACGTGAATGTATTGAATCCCACCGAGCCTTCTTCGGGGTAGCGGTTGGCACAGCGGATGATGTTGCGGCCATTGCTGAAGGCTCCACCGCGCAGCACCTTGATCGAGTTGGCAGCCTCCGGGTCGTAGGGGTAGGGCGCCCAGGCACTGGCTGTCCACTGCCAGAGCACGCCGACCATCGCCAGGGCTCCGTAGGGCGATGCAGCCTTCTGGTTCAGCACCAGCCTGTAGTTCAGGGATCCACGCGGCAGGATCTCGCTGGACCAGTCATCGCCCCAGGGATACAGTCGGCCGTCCTCGCCCCGTGCGGCCTTTTCCCATTCCGCTTCCGTTGGCAGGCGCTTGCCCGCCCAGCGGCAGTACTCGTTGGCATCTTCCCAGGTCACACCGCGCACGGGCATGTCAGCCGTGCCGGGTTCGAAGTATTTCTGCCAGTTGCCATTTGGCTTGTAGCCGTCGCTGAGCACGAACTGGTAGAACTGCCGGTTGGTCACGGGATACTTGTCAATGTAGAAGTCGTCAACGAAGACTTCATGCAGCGGCCGTTCGTCCTCGTCCCCGGCGCTGGCCTTCTCGTCCGTTCCCATCAGGAAATTGCCAGCGGGCACGAACACCATTTCACCGAGGTCCCCCGGGGTCGTGGATCCGCTTGCGCCGACCGCCGGTCCACCGCCGATGTACAGCTGGGTATAGTCCGGCGCTGTGCTGCCCTGGGACTGCGGCTGGCGACCATCGCGTCCCGTGATCAGCTTGAGGGGTACGCTGTACATGTCAGCCTCGCCCGGCAGGGTGCCCGGTTCCACTTCGCGGACTTCCGCGCCGGTCACTGCCGCCGGGTTGCCATTCAGTTCTGATGCTGCACTGTCACCAGTATCCGGAACAGCAGCTTCCTTGGCAGCCTCGATTTCCTCCGGGAAGGCATACTCCGGAATGTCATCCCGCACCGGAGCCTCGTCGGTCTCCGTTGCCGGGGCGGCATTGTCAGCCGGTGGGCTGGCATCCTCCAGCTGGCTGTCCTGGATTTCATTTACGCGTTCAGCGGCATCCTCCGCTTCGTCCTGCGGCAGACTGGATTCACGGGCAGTGGGAGGCAGTTCGATGTTCACACTGTTTCCGGTTTCGCGTTCCCGGCGTTCCTCCACGGCCTCCTTGAGTTCAGCCAGGCTGCCGGGAACAGCCTCCTCAGCGGCGGCTGGTTCCTCACCGGCTGTTGCTGTGCCATCATCTGAGCTGTCCTCTGCAGCCGCTGCGGCCTCTGCCAGTTCCGCAGGGTCCATAGTTTCAGTCTCTGGAGCAACTTCATCTTCAGGGGTCGCCGGCGGATCTGCTGCAGGAGTCTCCGGCTGCTCTGCCGCTGCACTTTCATCGGCTGGGGCTGCATCATCCGATTCCTGTTCCGCGGCAACAGACTCATCTGCAGCCTCAGCCTCTAAATCTGCAGGTTGAGTAGCATTTTCCAGGGCAGTCTCATCCTGTTCCGGTTGA
>JAHEFU010000179.1 GCA_024645305.1 Planctomycetales bacterium | reverse complement strand
CTCGGAGCGGTCCTTGAAGGCAGCCGCAACCTCTACTGGCGACTGTCTGTCTGGGAAAACATTGCTTACTTTGGCGAGCTCAAGGGCGTTTACATGAACGCCCTGCGCCCGCAGGCAGCTGAGCTGCTGGACATGTTCGGCCTGGCGGACAAGCGGGACCGGCCGGCCCAGACACTGTCCCGCGGAATGCAGCAGAAACTGGCGGTTGTGCTGGCCCTGCTCGGGGAACCTGAACTCCTGCTGCTGGATGAACCCACACTGGGACTGGACGTGGGCAGCTCGCTGACAATCCAGCGCCTGCTGCGCAGTTTGGTGCAGGAGAGGGGTCTGACCATCATCGTGACGACCCACCAGATGGAGGTGGCCCAGGCCATCTGCCGGCGTGTGGGCATCATGAAGGCCGGCCGCATTGCCCTGGAGGACAGCATTGAGTCCCTCGTGGACCTGTTTCGTCGCTGGGACTACCTGCTGCGCATGCCGCGGGCGGTCTTTGAATCCATCAAGCCTGATCTGGCGGCCTACCGCTATCTGGAAGTTGATGAACAGCGCCCCGCTGAAGTCAGCCTGCGCATACAGCTGGCTGACAGCCTGGCCGTATATCCACTCATGGAGATCCTGAACAGACACCAGGTTGCGCTGACCCGGTTCAGCCAGGAGCAGCCGACTCTTGAGGAAATCTTCGTCAAGGTGACCGATGAGCGCGGGGATGAAAGCTCATGAGCACCCGCTGGCTGAAGGTCCTGCGCGCCGAATACCTGCGGGAACTGCGTACCTCATTGCGCTATCCGATGGAAATCGCCTCTGGCCTGCTGGTGATGTTCATCTTCTTCGCCGGCATTTTCTACGGAGCCAGGCAGTTCGCGGGCGGTGACATCAGCGCACAGAACATCGAACAGATGACCATTGGTTACTGCATGTGGTTCTTCGCAATCATCGCCCTGAATGCAATGAGCGTCGACGTGGAGAATGAAGCCCGCCAGGGTACGCTGGAGCAGGTCTTCATCTGCGCCCCGGCCTTCCTGCCCGTGCTCTGGATCAGGGCCCTGGTCAAGCTCAGCTATGGCTTCTTCACGGTACTGCTGCTGAGCCTCGGCCTGCAGCTCGTCACGGGCCAGTGGCTGTCCTTCCAGGTCCAGGACCTGGGACCGGCCCTCGCGGCAATCGTGCTCAGTATTCTGGGCATCACCGGGCTCGGGCTGGTACTCGGAGCCCTGTCCCTTGTGCTCAAGCGCGTTGGCCAGCTGTCCTCGATTATCCAGTTCAGCCTGTTCATTCCCGCATTCTATGACTTCAGTGAACTGTCGCCAGCCAGCCAGCAAATGCTGCAGCACTTCCCATTTACTCGTGGGATCACCCTACTGCGTGAGCTGGTAAGCCAGGAGTCCCTGCCCGGTGGATACTGGGCCCAGATCGGCATGCTCAGCATAGATACAATAGTATTCGCCCTGATCGGCAGCCTGGTTTTCCTGTGGATGGAACGCCAGGCCAAGCGGGAAGGATCCCTCGCTCACTACTAGTTGAATCAGCCGACTTCGTCTCATTAACCGTAATACCCAAGATTAAATCAAGCTTAAATGCCCTGAACATGCCCTGAACCAGCCACGTCTGACAGGCTTCTGTGGATAACTGGACTGATTTTTACTTATGGTCTGTAAAGTAAAATTTAGGCAATTTTCAGGTTATTCCGGAGTTTCTGTGATATAAAACAGGCCTTCACAAACAGGTGCACGTTCTGCAGGGGTTCATTCCATGCGGAGGCGGCACCGTTTTCGCTTTCTCAGAGGAGATCCTGAATCATGTTCATACTGGAAATAATTGCGTTGCTTTTGCCGATGCTTCAGCCTGCCCCGCAGGCTGATATTGCGGTGCAGGCTTCGCAGATGACAAATGCCGCGGCTCAGGTAGCCGCAGATGAAACACTGGACTGGCAGATCAACCGCCCGATGGATGCCTGGCGGATCGCCCTGCGCGATGAACTGTCGGATGACACGGAATATGCCGCCCGCGTGGAGGCTGCCATTGATGCGGCAGTCCTGCGGACAGGTGCCGATCCCGCCATGCTCTGGAGTGTGGCCTATACGGAAAGCCACGGTCGCCACTGGAAAAGCCCCGGAGCGGTGAAGCGCGGTGGCAGTGGTGAAATCGGCATGATGCAGGTCATGCCATTCTGGGAAAAGAGCATCAAGAAGAAGTACAGCGTGGAGCTGGACCTCTTTAATCTCGAGGACAACATGGTGGCCGGTGCCCTGGTGCTCAGCCGTGGTGGTGAGACTCCGCACCGCATGCTCAGCTACTACAACACGGGCCAGCGCGTGCGCAGCACGGCTTACCAGCGTAAGGTGATGCAGTACTGGAGCAGCATCGAGGAGATTCCCGAGACTGTCGAGTACAAGGACCGGATTCTGCAGGTCAGTGCCAAGGCCTGGGACTAGGGACAAGTCCCCCAATCAGCCTGCGGGCTGAACCAACACAGCAAACAAAAAGGCCGGGCGGACTGCCCGGCCTCTTTCATTTCTTGTTCTGGATCCCCAGGTCTACTCTTCCCTGGGTTCCGCAGGCTTCTCTGACTTCTTCTCCTCAAACGGCTTGTCCCCCTTGGCCTTCGCCTCTTCCGCCGCCTTCTTCTCCTCACTGGCCTTCTTGAGGTTGTCGAAATACCTGCGATGCAGTTCCTTGTAGTCCCGCGGGATGTTCTGGGTGTCAATCGCCTGCTGGTCGCCGATATTCTCAGCGCCGACTGTGGTGACGAAATCCCGCAGGGCTTCCTGGGTTTCCGGCGCGCTCTTCACTTCCTCAACCTTCTGCGGAGGAGCCAGGGCGTTGAACTGGCCATGTACCTGTTCGTCATTCGCGCCGTGCGCCAGGTCCTCGGAGTCGTAGAACTGGTCATAGTTCGTGGTGTCCGTATCCATCAGCGAATCGCTGCCGTTCATACGGCCGGAATCGCTCTGGTACGCCTGGGACTCAGTGCCGGTGCTGCCGTAGGGCGTGGTGCCCACGCCCCAGCCGCTGCCAGCCTGGCCACTCTGGGCCATCTGGCCGAACTGGAAACCCTGCTTCATGGCATTGAGTTGTGCGATCAACTGACCGCAGCTGCCACCACTTCAAGTGCCGCCGGACATCTTCTGCTGCCCCGCTGACATCTGGCCGGCCATGTTCTGCCGGTTCTCCTGCATCTGCTGGTTCGTGTCCTGCATGCTCTGCTGGCCATCCTGGCCCTGCTGGAAGTTCTTCAGGGCTTCCTCTACAGCCTGGCTGGCCTGCTGCTGCTGCTGCTGGCTCATCTGCTGGTTCTGCGGGATCTGCTGCTGGGCCTGTTCCAGAGCCTGCTGCATCTGCTGCATGGACTGCTGGCTGACCATGCCCTGCTGCTGCATCTGCTGCTGCATCTGCTGCATCAGCTGCTGCAGCTGCTGGGACTGCTGCTCCATCCCGCCCGGCTGGAGCTGTTTGTTGACTTCGCTGATGTCCTGCTCGAGCTTGTCCAGGGCGTTTTGCATGGCCTCACGCAGCTGTTGCTCCTGTTCAATGCTCTCTTGCAGGTCCTCAAGCATCTTCTTGAGGTCCTCGGTGCCCTCCATCTGGGCCGCATCGCTGCCCAGGCTGTCATTGAGCGCCTTGTCCAGCTGCTTGAGGAATTCCAGCTGCTGCTGGCTGAGCTTGCCGGACTTCATGTCCATCAGCATCTTCTCAAGTTGCTGGCTGAATTTGCCGAAATCCATGTTCTCGAGGGCTTCGCCGAGTTCCTTCGTCTCTCCACCGGCCTTGAGATCCTCGGCCAGTTCCTTCATCAGGGCTCGCTGCCCCTCGGGAATGCGCTCGATGGCCTGGCTCTCCAGTTTCTGGGTCAGGCGCTGCAGCTCCTTGAGGGCTTCCTTCTTCTTCAGGCTGTTCTTGCGGAACTTCTCCGCGCTCTTCTCGATTTCCTTGCTGGCTTCCTTGAGCTGCTCGTCCTTCTCCTCGACCGATTTCTTCTCGGCCTGCTTGGCCAGCTTGAGGAGCTTCTCGCCTTCATTCTGCACGACCTTGGCTTCCGCGCGGTCACTGTCACTGACGAGCCAGTTGAGCTGCGGCATGAAGGTCAGTCCGGCGGCGATCAACAGGGCCGGGACGGCGATGCGCCAGGCGCGTGGCAGGCGCCAGGGATAGACCTGCTTCATCTCCAGCTTCTCGACCGTGCCGGCAGCGTCCGCCACGAGCGCTTTGACGAAAGCATCCTTGCGACGTTTGCCGGTATCCAGGGACAGGGCCGAGCTGATGCGTTCCTTGGTGCCGAGGCTGACATCAATGTCATTGGCCACGCTGATCTCGCTGAGCCGGTGCAGCACGCCACGCACCACGAACACGACCATCCCGGCAAGCACCAGGCCGCCGGCGATCATGTAGCTCGTGGTGTTGTCAAACGGCAGGATGAAGAGTTTGGTCGCCAGGATGAACAGGGCCGCCGGGATCGCTCCCCAGAACAGCCCGACCATCAGGTACTCCAGCATGATCTGCACGCGCCGCACGCGGCGCAGGCCGACTACCTTGCTCCTGATCTTTTCTCGATCGCTCATAACTGCTCCCCACGACCGCGTATCATTTGCCCTGAAGCCTGATCTGGCCGGGCTGCGGCCGCATAGCTGGCACCATAAACCTTAACACATTAGACGCCTGATCCACTCACAATGTTTCCTTATATGTATCTGGGTTTCGTTTGGAGGCATGATTGAGACACTGCCAATGCCTGGGATATCATCAGCGCATGTGCAAGCGCATCCTCCTCCTGGCCCTCGCGGGCATCCTGCTGGGCAGCCTGCCGGCCCTCGCCATGCAGCGTCCTCAGGCCACTCTGGTCAAGGACGGCTGGCAGCTGGCGCTGACGGAACCTCTGACCGAAGTCGTGCGTGACCGCCAGGCTCGCCCGGACTGGCCCTACCTGAGCCCCGAGATCTCCGATCTTGTCAGCCCGGGTGACAACCACAAAGCGCCGGACACGGGCTGGCTGCCCGTGCGGACCGGTGTGCCCTGGGAGAAATACGGCGGCGCTGACTACAACCAGGCCGGCTGGTACATGAATGTAATTGACATCCCCCAGGAATTCAGCAGCATGCCGGACGCAAGGCTGTGGCTGGAGTTTGATGCCGTTGCCACGGCCGCTGCGGTGTGGTGCAATGGCCATTACCTCGGCGGACATGTCGGGGACTACGCGCGCTGGCGGGTGGAGCTGACGGAATACATCACCGAGGATCCAAGCTTCGAGATTCTTGTATATGTTGACGAGCTGCCATTCCACACAACCCAGGGCTTCCTCTCGATGATCGCGCCACACCATGGCGGAATCTGGCAGGATGTGCGAATTTACACGACAGGGCCGGCCAGCATTGTCACAGACACACTGCATGTTGCTGCTGACAGCAGCGATGGCCAGTTGTACGTGAGCTTTGACCTGGATACACGGATTCCGATGGACGAGCTGGAGCCATTTGCAATATTGTGGCCATTCGATAGAATTGGCAATACATACGGGCAGTTTGGCGGAATGTTACTGGGCGCTGCGGATCTGGAAATTGCGGAAGGAACCGTCCGGTTCAGGTGTGGGCGCCCCGAGTTCAGCAGCGAGAATCCTGACAGAGTCTACAGGTGGTCGCCTGAAGATCCCCAGCAATTTGCTCTGCAGATTGAACTGCGGGAACGCGGGAAGTACAGAGAGGGACAACTGCTTGACAATGTGTCTCAGCGCTTCGCCTACCGCGAGATTGAGATGGACGGCCATCAGGTGCTGCTTAACGGCGAGCCGATCCGCATTCGCTCCGCCCTGCAGTGGGGCTACTACCCCGGTGTGTTCGGTCCGCTGCCAACGCGGCAGCAGGTCCGTGACGAATTCACTTACATCAAGTCGCTGGGTTTCAATGCCGAGACTGTCTGCCTGGTCAATATGCCGGATTACTTCTATGACATCGCGGACGAAATGGGCATCCTGATCTGGCAGGAGTACCCGAGCTGGCATGTGAAGTTCCAGCCCGGTGAGGAACGGACCCTGCAGCGGCAGTATGCCGATTTCCTGCGCCGGGACAGACACCACCCGAGCATCATCATGCGCAGCCTCAGCGTGGAAGCAGGTGTGGAG
>JAHEFU010000016.1 GCA_024645305.1 Planctomycetales bacterium | reverse complement strand
GATGACGGCTGGCACCACGCCGTGGAACATGGTCTTGTAGCGTGCGAATCCCTCGCTGGCCTGGCTGCCGTTGCTGACATGCACCGCGATATCGCGCAGGGCATTGCGGAAATGGAACGGACCGGTCTTGCCGGCCATCTCCAGCGCGCCGTCCAGTGGCATGCCGGCATGGAGCATGGCCGCGAGTTCCCGGAAGGCTAATGCCTGGGTCTGGGCGCTGACGCCCGGACTGACCGCCCGCGTGACACTGTGGGACATGGGCCATGAGTATATCGTCTAAAATCAATCAGGACTGATACATACGAGAAGGAGACAAGCATGCGGCAGGCACCGGAAGGAAACATCTTCGGCAGGATCCTCAGCGGGGAGCTTCCCAGCTGGGAGGTCTACAGTGATGATCAGACCTATGCCTTCCTGGACATATTCCCACAGAACCCTGGACATACCCTGGTGATTCCGCGCAGTTATGCGGAGAACATACTCGAGAGCAGCGAAGCCGAACTGGCAGCCTGCCTGGCCACGGTGCGCCGACTGATGCCGGCGATCACCGAGGCGGTTGGGGCAAAGGGAGTCACTGTGCTTACCAATACGGGGATTGCGGCAGGCCAGACTGTGCCTTACCTGCATTTTCACATCATCCCGCGCAGCACAAGCGACAGCATCAGCATATACAATCCCGGCGAACAGCTTCCGGATGAGGAAGGCCGCAGGATTCAGGGGGCGATCCGCAACAGTCTGAAGTAGATCGCATATGGCAGAATATCCGTCCTCTGCAGTAGGTTTATGTTAGATAAGTCACCATACTTCTTTCCGCAATTGCCGGAGATCACAGTTGATTCCGGCGGACAGCTGCTGCTGGCTGGCCAGCCTGCCCGGGATCTGCTGGCCCGCCACGGTTCCCCACTTGTGGTAATCCTGGAGGATGCCCTGCGGCGCAACTGCCGGGCCTGGATGCACCCTCCGGCCGGAGACCTGCGCTATCGCATGTATTACGCCTCCAAGGCCTTGCTGACAACGGGCGTGGCAGCCCTGATGGCGCAGGAGGGTCTCGGAATAGACGTGGTCTCCAGCGGGGAGATGGCTACTGCCATTGCGGGGGGCGTGAAGCCTGCGGACATCCTGATGCATGGCAACGCCAAAGATGAGGCTGAGCTGGCATACGCAGTTGCCAATGGCGTAGGGCGGATAGTCATTGACAACCTGGAGGAGATCAGCCGGCTGGCCGGGATTGCGGCCAGTGCAGGTATCCGCCAGAAGGTCTTCGTCAGGGTGACGCCGGGGGTGCGCCCCACCACTCACCGCTACGTACAGACCGGCCAGCAGGACAGCAAGTTCGGATTCAACCTCGAGGGTGGACTGGCTCAGGATGCCGTGCTGCAGGTCCTGCGGTATCCCCAGCTGGAACTTGTGGGCTTGCACTGCCACATCGGCAGCCAGGTACTGGAAACCGAGCCCTTCGTGGCGGCGGCAGGCCGCATGCTCGAGTTCTATGCACTTGTGCAGCAGGAACTGGGAGCACCGCTGGACGAACTCAACCTGGGAGGGGGCATCGGCATCCGCTACAAGGATTCGGATCAGGCAATCAATCCCGCCCAGCATATGAGCAGGCTGTACGACTTCGTCGAGGAGTGGTGTACCCGCCACGGGATTGCCTGTCCCCTGATCTGTGACGAGCCTGGCCGCAGCATCATCGGGGAAACAGGGGTGACGCTTTACACGGTCCAGAGTACAAAGTGCATTGAAGGCATCCGTAACTATGCCAGTGTGGACGGGGGTATGACTGACAATCCGCGCTTCGCGCTTTATGAGGCACGCCATCCCGTCGCTCCCGCGACAGGCATGCTGGAGCCTGCGGATCAGATCTGGTCCATTTCAGGGAAGTGCTGCGAAACCGGGGACATGCTGATCCACGATGTGGATATCCGTGCCCTGCAGGCCGGGGATGTGCTGGCCTTCTTCTCCACCGGGGCCTATACATGGAGCATGGCCAGCAACTACAACCGTGTGGCGCGGCCGGCGGTGCTCCTGCTCGGCAATGGCAGGGAAGGATTGCTGGCTAAGCGGGAAACCACAATTGATCTGCTGCGCCTGGACAACATTCCTGGCTGGCTGCTTTAACCGGTCCCGGACTCACTGAGCGCCTTGCGTGCAAGCTCGCGGGCCCATTCAAGGGTGGCGGATTCAGCCTCTTCAACTATGCCGTCCACCATCAGAGACTCACATAGGATCCTGACCCCGCAGTTGCGCATCCGTTCCTCAAGCATTTCCACTGCAGTGCAGAAATCCGGCCAGGCGCTGTCCCCCGGACCAAAGGTGGCCCCGAGCTTTCCGTCCAACTTGAGTTTCTCCATCTGGTCAAAGAAGGGCAGCATGTCTTCCTGGATCATCTTCGGCTCATATGTGGGACTGCCGAGGATCAGCAGCTCATAGTCGAGCAGGATCTCGGAGCTGACGTCCATCACGTCACGCACGTCACAGCTGATACCGGCCTGCCGCAGGCCTTCCTGGATGTAGCCTGCCATGGTTTCCGTGTTGCCGACGAAACTGCCGAATACGATGATCGTTTTCAAGCGACACTCCGCGCAAGGTTATTGCCTCACCGGTAAAAAAGGGAGGGATATCGGGCGGGCGAGATTCGAACTCGCGACCTCTGCGTCCCGAACGCAGCACTCTAACCTGACTGAGCCACCGCCCGACGGGGATAGAATTCTACCACGGAAACCCCGGCGCACAAGCAGTGCCGGATCACAGCCGGACAAGGCAGTATCAATCAATATCCGTACTGCAGATCCTCGGGGTCAATCAGGATGCACAGGCTGTTGTAATAGCGCTCCCGGAATTCCACGCGGGTGTTTCGCCACAACTGCACCAGCTTGTCAAGCTGAGGGTCCCGGCCCAGGAGAATGTTGTGGCAGCTGGTGAGAAATGCGAGCTCTATATGTGGATCCGCCAGGTTAGACATATTCTCCTTGATCCGGGAGGCCCGCCGGATGCAAAGTGCAACTATCTCAGGATCTTTTTGCCTGTAACCCGCCAATCCGAGTCTGGCGGCAGCATAATGGCTGATGTCTCCATTCACAGCCAGGCAACGCATTACCTGATCAAGGGATACTTCCTCGAAGGCGGAAAGTGATACCGTACGGCAGACAATATCGTAATCGGAATTGGTCTTGAAATAGCTGAGCCTGGCCGTCAGCGCGACTTTGCGGCTGATTTCAGAGGCGGCCAGCCCAAGACGGCGCTGGTCCGATCCCACCTGGGATAGTGCTGCAAGGATGCGCCATTCTGCAGAGTTGCGGATTCGTTGCAAGGGCCATGCTTTCAGCAGGTCACTAGCCAGCACAAGCATCTGGTCAAGATCGCCAACCTGTAGGGCACCGATCAACAGCTCCTGCAGGATTGCATCCTGATCTCGTTGCGGTTCTTCCCGCGTACTGCCATATCCCTCTGACATGAGTAGTCAGATTATACATAACTTAATTTTGTATGTGGCGGAACACTGCAAATTTCCTGGGGGTTCCCGTTGCTGTGCCAGGCTAGGGCACAAAGCGGCTTTTGCGTTATTGGCGCTGAGTAACGGTATAATCCCGTACTGACATGACCAAGCACTCCGAAAGCGGCAGAAAGCCGCAAAGGGATGACCAGGAACGCACCACTGGTCTTCCGGCATCCCAGGAAGGCAGGGTGGAATTTGAAGAAGCCCTGCTCAGGATCAGAATCGCTGCGGAACAGGATCGTATCCGGTTGTTCCATGAACTGGCCCGGACATCCGGCCTTAGTCTGTTGAACCGCAGGCAGCTGCTGCTGTTTGCGGACCGCTACCTGCTCAATGACAAGGCGGAAGTACTTAACAATCTGGACAGGGTCCTAAGCGCCCTTGTCGAACAGGCCCAATCCGATACCCTGGTCGACAGGGTCCTGGAACTCATTACCAAGGTCCAGACCTACTGTCCCGCCGACCGGTTCATACCTGCCTTGCGGGTGCCGCTCGAACTTGTGCTGAACCGCATCCTGGAGCGGGACAGCCATGTGATCGCCACCAAGGTGACGATTCTGGAAACGCTCAACAAACTGGAAGAGGATGAGAGGACCCCGGCGGTGATCAACCTGGCTTCTCTGGGCCTCCTGCTGCACCCCTTTGACCGTGACATGCTGAGCCGCCGCTACAACGGCAACATTGCCAATGGCAGTTATGGTCTGGCGCGCCACGACCTGGATGTGCTGTGCGAGCTGTTCCCCGATGATTCCGGCTTCCACGGGGACCGGATTGACGTGATGACCCGCCAGGATGACTATGATGCAGCGCTGGATGCCATAGAGGAGTTCAGCAAGCGTTTCGAGCTTGATACCGAAATGCTGGCCCGCCGGGCTGACGGCATGTACCAGCTGGGCCGCAACACCGAAGCCCTGGCGGAGTATGACGACCTGCTCCGGCGGGATCCTGACAACACTGAGCTGCGCCTGTCCCGCATCAGGGTCTATGAACAACTCGACTTCTTCGAGGATGCCAATACGGACCTCGAGAAGGTGCTTGAGAGCGAGCCCCAGAACATGGAGGCCCGCCAGCTGTTGCGCAGCATGCAGATCCGCAAGCAGGGATACGGCATCGAGGACGACCTCTACTCACTGTTCCTGCGCGGTGACGATTCCAGCTTCATCGGCGACATCCGCATTCCGGAAGCCCGCTTCACGGATATCGGCGGGTTGAATCTTGCCAAGCAGAAGATCCGCGAGACGATCGAGTACCCTCTGAAGTTCCCGGAAATCAGCAAGCGCTACGGCAAGATAGCCGGTGGCGGACTGATGTTCTTCGGCCCCCCGGGCTGCGGCAAGACTCTGCTGGCCAGGGCTGCGGCCGGTGAATGCGGTGTCACCTTCATTAACGTGAGCCTTGCTTCAGTGCTGGACAAATGGGTCGGCAACTCCGAGAAGGCCATCAGCATGATCTTCAGCGCGGCGCGCAAGCACGCCCCGAGCATCATCTTCCTCGATGAGATGGACAGCATCGGCGGCAGCCGGGCCAGCTTCCAGGCCGGCTGGGAGAAGAAGCTGATCAGCCAGCTGCTGACGGAACTCGATGGAATCGCCAGCCGCAATGAGAATGTGATGGTACTGGGTGCGACCAACGCCCCCTGGGATGTGGACTTTGCCCTGAGGCGCCCCGGGCGGCTTGGCAACCTGCTGTTCATCCCGCCGCCGGACCTGGACAGCCGTGAGGAGATCTTCAGGCTCTACCTCTCCAGGAAGCCCTTCGTCAGCGATGACATAGACATGGCTGAGCTTGCCAGACTGACCGAGAAGTACAGCGCGGACAGCATCCGCCAGCTGGTTGAGAATGCCGCGGCCATTCCCTGGCGCGAGGCCATCGTCGGAGGCGAGCAGAGACCATTGTCAATGGTCGACATGCAGGCCGCGCTGACGACAATCGGCCCGGACCTTGCGGAATGGGAGAAGCTCGTGGTGCGATATGAGGAATTCGCCAAGCAGAGCCTGCAGAAGTCAGGCATCGGCTTCCGCTCCGCCCAGAAACGCAGCGTGGAAAAGTAGGCCGAAGCACCAGCAGTCAACATGAAAAAAGGGAGCGCCACTGGCACTCCCTTTCTGTCAATTCAGCTCTGACACCTACTCCGCAAAGGCATCCTTCTCGAGATTGCGGCGCTTGCGCTCGAGCAGGTCGTCAGTCCCGCCTGCATCGTCCGCGGCGCCGTCCTCCACCCGCTGCTCCTGTTCTTCCTCCATTGCAGCCTGTTCCTCCTCACTGGCAATGATGACGGGCAGCTGGAATCCGTTGTAAATCACCCATTCCATCTGGTACTTCTCGTCGTACTTCTCATCAGGCAGTTCCTCGCCTGCGAGACTGGCAGCCATGGCATTGGGGTCGTAGGGCCGGACCAGGGTTACAAGCAATTCGTTGTTCGTCGGCCACTCGATGATCTGGTCCAGGATGTCGTCAAAGTCCTGCTTGGTGATGTCAATCATCGGACCCATCCCATACAGGGAACGGCCCTTGCCGCCCAGCGGGGCCGTGCTCATGAGATCCCCGCCGCCATGCACGATCAGGGTAGTGTTGCCACTGGGGAAGTCGTCCGGAACCGTCAGCTGGAATTCGCGCCAGATGGGGTCCGTGCGGAAGGGTTGCAGCTTGACCTTCACCCGGATGCTGTCGCCGGGGGCGAACTTCGGAACCTGGTCCATCGGGCTGCCCGCCTCAAACATCATCTGTCCCAGCAGCGTGCCATCGCCCTCGGGATCCTCCTCCTCACCGGGCTGCTGGCTAGGGTCATAGTTGCTGTTCATGGCCTCAAGTGACTCTTCAACGCCGTTGTCCACGGCATCCATATCGCCGGCCGCGGCATCATTCTCGCCTTCCTTGTCCCAGACTATCTCGGCGTTGTCAATCGAGGCATTGATGCGGTTGCGGGTGATCTCCATCATCACGGAGAGTTTGGTGATGTTGATGTCTCGGTAAATGTTGTTCTGTAGCAGGTTGGCCAGCGGCATGATGTCGAAGGCTCCGTCGCTGATCACGTCCAGGTCGTTGCTGTAGTAGTTCACGCGGCGCAGGGGCTCACGCAGGCCCGTACCCTCGACATGGTAGCTCAGCTTCATCGTGCCCTTGGGCTGGCGATCCAGCACCTCGGCGGCGGCCTGGTTGACAGCCATCGCCATCAGCATTGGTGACCAGTCCGGGTGCTTGAAGACCTCGAAGTCAAAGCTCTCGCTCTTGCCGGTATCAATGTCCTTGATCTTCACTTTCACCGGGATCATGTCCGGCAGCATTGTGAATGTACCGCCGCAGGCGGCGCCGTGGTCCTTTGTCATCGTACCCAGGGTGGGTTCGAGGCGGACACCCTCCTTGAAGGCGCGCTCGGTGCTGCCGTAGGTCCAGGTGATGTATGCCTTGCTGATTGGCATGTTCGTCGGACCGGCCTGGAAGAATGGGTGACCGAACATCAGGAAGCGGCCCTTGTCATCACTGTATGTCACAGTGCCGATGGCCTGCATTTCGATGTCGCCCGTGACCAGCGAGGCCGCGACGGCATCGCCGGGAAGCAGTGGGGGTCCGGACTTCCCATCCTTGAGCAGCAGCCCGCTGTTCCCCTCGGAGTCCTGTTTGAGAAACAGGCCGGGGCCGGCAGCGGTGCCCGTCGGGCGATTGATCAGTTCCAGGTTGCTGCCGAGCATTTCGCGCATCTGCTTCTCGTAGAATCCCAGTACTTTGCCATTGACGCCTGAGACATAGACGGGGGTCGTGGCCTGCACGGCGGCGAAGGCATGCCTGTGGTCGGAGCGGGCGGCTTCATTCAGTGCCAGGGCCTCAGCAAGGCTGTCAACGTAGGAAATCACGTTGCCTTCCTCGTCAATCGGCACACCGCTGTTGTCGGTCTCGGGCAGGACTGTGTTGTCCTCGTAATCGGGTTCTTCTATGTCGGGCAGGGCGGCCATCATCGAGGAAATCGGCGTGATCCCCCCGACATGCGTATCCGTGAACGGTATCGCCGCACTGACGGCACCGAGCAGCTTTCCATCAATGTAAACGGGACTGCCGGAATAGCCGCCGGCAATGCCGTCGGAGTGGTCCACTATCTCACCGGTAAAATGCGCGAGGATCAGTGGACCTCCATCGAAGCCACCATCCGGGATGAGTTCGATGATCTCCACGTCGAATTCCTCGATCTTGGTTCCGCGGATCACGGTGCGGGCCTTGCCGGTCAGTCCGGGCTTCAGATCCGCCAGGTCAAACACCGGGATATCCAGTGTGGCGTCTCCTGCAAAGGCACGGCCAGCCAGCCCGATAAGCAGCATGGCCATCAGTAGGAGTACTTTTTTCACTATTTCACCTCTTGGAAGGTCATTGCCGGGAACACCACATCAGCTTTGCTGAGAGCGTTCTCAATACCGGCACATTATTATGACTTGATCTCCGGTCAACAGTTCATTTCGATTATTCTCATTGATCAGGTTCCCATATCGTAGCTGCTCATGTACTTCTCCTGCTCAGCACTGAGTTTATCGATCTGGAAGCCCATTGAGCGCAGCTTCAGCTTCGCTACCTTTTCATCGAGAACGCGGGGCATCACATAAACGCGGTTCTCCAGTTTGTGGGCATACCTGGCCAGGTATTCAGCCGCCAGGGCCTGATTTGCGAAACTCATGTCCATCACTGCCGCCGGGTGGCCCTCTGCGGCACTCAGGTTCACGAGACGGCCTTCGCTGATCACGCGGATCCTTCTGGTAGGACTGATTTCATGCTCCACAACTTCCGGGCGCAGTGTCCGGCTCTTGCGAGCCAGCTTGCGCAGGCCCTGGATGTTGATCTCCACATCAAAGTGCCCGCTGTTGCAGACCACCGCGCCATCCTTCATCCGGCGGAAATGCGCTACATCTATGACATTGATATTCCCCGTCAGCGTTACGAAGATATCGCCGAGCGGGGCGGCTTTTTCCATCGGCATCACCTGGAAGCCATCCATGACAGCTTCAATCGCCTTGGTTGGATCAATCTCAGTGATGATGACGTGGGAGCCCATGCCCCGCGCGCGCATGGCCACGCCGCGTCCACACCAGCCATAGCCGGCCACAACCATCGTCCGTCCGGCCAACAGGCGGTTGGTGGCCCGGATGATGCCGTCGATCGTACTCTGGCCCGTGCCATAGCGGTTGTCGAAGAGATGCTTCGTATCCGCGTCATTGACGGCTATCACGGGGAATTCCAGTGCGCCATCCTTTTCCATTGCACGCAGGCGGATCACACCGGTGGTGGTTTCCTCCGTGCCGCCGATGATGTCCGGCAGCAGGCTGCGGCGTTTTCCATGCAGGGTATTCACCAGGTCACAGCCATCATCCTGTGTCATGGTGGGAGCCGCATCCAGCACTGAGTTGATGTGCCGGTAGTACTGCCTGTGATTGGCCCCATGCACGGCAAACACGCTGATCCCATGGTCCTTCACCAGATGTGCGGCGACATCATCCTGGGTGGACAGCGGGTTGCTTGCACACAACCGGATATCAGCCCCGCCCGCCTTGAGGGTAATCACCAGATTGGCCGTTTCCGAGGTGACATGCAGGCAGGCTGCAATCCGGTGCCCCTTGAGGGGTTTGGCCTTTTCAAAACGGCTGCGGATCTGCCCGATGACGGGCATTTCAGACTCAGCCCACTCAGTTCTGCGACGGCCAGCTGTACTGAGAGCGGCATCGCTGATTTCGCACGGCAGCGCTTTGCTCTTCTGTGGTGTACTCATTGTGTGGATAACCTCTGCGCCAGGATTGGGCTACCAGCCAGCCCGGCTTCAATTGTACCCTCTGAGATGTGCAGGAATCAGGCCGCAATGCGCCTGCGGAGGCCCACTGCTGCTGAAACTATGGCGGGCGGCAATCCGTACAATTGAGTATGGCTCAGGACAGACCGCATGCCCGGCACACTGCCGCTATACTTGCGCACAACCTTGAGCAAAACAGGATGAACGAGTTCGCCACACAGTCTGCTAGTGCAGGTGCTCACGAGGACCGCTATGCTGACGAGGCCATCATCCGCCGCTGCCAGGCGGGGGACTGGTCCGATTACGATCGGCTGGTGGAACGTCACAGGCGCATAGTCTGGGCGGCAATTGACGCCGTTATTGACAATAAGAGCCTGATCCCCGACCTGGTACAGGAATCCTTCATCCGTGCCTATCGCAAGATGGGAACATATCAGTTCAAGAGCAGCTTCTCCTCCTGGATATTCCGCCTGGCGCGCAACCATGCGATCAGTTACCTGCGCAGCAAGGCAGCCAAGCTGAGAAGCACGAGCATTGATGACGACTCCGACGAGAACCAGCCCATCAGCCAGCGCCTGGCGGGAGGCACTGAGCCAGCGGCAGAATACGAGCGCGAGGACATGCGCCGCAGTCTGGACATGTTTCTATCGCAGCTGCCCGAACACTACAGGGCCGTATTGAACCTCTACTATCTGCAGGAATATTCCTATGAGGAGATTGCCCAGATCCAGGGCATTCCCCTCAATACCGTACGCACACACCTGAGACGCGCCCGGCAGAAGCTCATGGAGCTTACGGGGCAAGGAGGATGGCAATGACACCATTCACAGACGACGAAAACATGGAGAATGGCTCACGTACACGCGACAGCGAGCTGCACAGCAGGCTGGAAGGCCTTCGCGACGAGCGCGAGCACATCGCACCCGGGGTGGGGCATTACTTCGAGGAAGTGCTTGAGCGCTACCTTGACGGCCAGCTGAGTTATGACGAAGCAGGAATGATAGTGCTGGACCTCGAACTGGATGAGGACCAGGACCGGGTCTGGCAGTCCCTGCGCAACCTCGAGGAGGGGCTGATCGTGCGGGCGGACATTGCCAGCCAGCTGGACTGGCTCAGTGAGAAGGTCCGTGAAGCGGTGGAGAACAATGAGCAGGTGCACCACTGGCTGGCGGAAATCAGCCGTGGCATGCTGACATTCCAGGTCTGGCAGGGGCATGACGAGTACCAGTCACTGATCAAGAGCACGCGGTTGTGCTACATCGGCAAGTACATGGGGGTCTGCGGAGGGCTGGCGGTCCTGCGCAACGACATAGGCTGAGCCATCCAGGGCGCGGCTGCTAACATTATCCGCGCATGAGCCCCTCACTTGAGACCAGGCTGCCACGCGGCGTTACCCTGCGGGACCCGATCCTGCTGGCCAGCGGCTGCTGTGGTTACGGCGAGGAATACCTCCCGATCGTCCATCCCGGCAGCTTCGGCGGGATCATCACCAAGGCAGTCAGCGTCAGTCCGCGGCTTGGCAACGAAGCGCCGCGCCTGCGCGAGACCCCGGCGGGCCTGCTCAACTGCATCGGCCTGCAGAACCCCGGCGTGGACATCCTGCTCAGCGAGGTACTGCCGCGCATCAACCAGCTGGGCTACGGCTACATTGTCAACGTGGTCGGGCATACCGTGGAGGAATTTGCGGAACTGGTCAGGCGGGTCCAGACCTTCTGCTCCCGCGACGGACCAGCTGCTGATCGGCAAGATGACCCCCAATGTAACGGACATGCTGCCCTATGCCGAGGCATCACGAGACAGCGGGGCTGACAGCATCACTATCAGCAACACGCTCAACGGGATCAGCATTGACACCCGGACCCGCAAGAGCAACCTCGGCCGGCCCAGTGCCGGGCTGAGCGGGGCCGCCATCCTGCCCGCAGTGCTCTACCACATCTGGCGTGTTCACAAGGCGATGAAGGACTATCCGATCATCGGCTGCGGCGGAATCTGGGATGCGGACAGTGCCATCCAGCACATCCTCGCCGGAGCCACCGCCATCCAGCTGGGCACGGGCCTGTTCATGAACCCCAAGCTGCCGCTGGAAGTGCAGCAGGGTCTGCAGGACTACCTGGCCAGCCAGGGCGAAGCCAGCCTGGACGCCATCCGCGGGACCTACGAGTACTGCTGACGCCCGGGTCTGCTCCCTTCTAATTCTCCGCTGTGCCGATGTCAGTCAGAGTCGGAGCCGGCAGCACAACACGCACCTGGAAGGCATTGCTTGGCACGCCGTGGCTGGTCACCACAATCGCGCCGCCGGGCGCGCCGGCCGGTACCGTGGCTTCAATGCTGGTTTCCGACCAGCTCGTGACCAGCGCGGCCATGCCGCCCACCAGCACAGAGGCGAATTCTCCCGGGATGTCCTCGCCGAAATTCGTGCCCGTGACCGTGAAGGGGTCCCCCTCCAGCAGGTGCTCCGGACTGACGTTGTCAATATGCGGGGATTCACGCAGTACGAGGTCATCCAGCCAGTAGCCGTCTCCATGCACGTTGTTGTCACTCGTGAAGTACCAGGCCAGCTTGACGCTTTCACCCAGCCAGGGATCGAGGGACACTCCGCCGCTGCGCCAGTCCGTCTGGTCCTCTCCCGTATAGGATGCAAGTTCTGACCAGGTGTTGAGGTCCGTTGTCACATAGACCTGGCAGAAGTCATAACCGTTCTCGATGTCGTAGTGGTGCAGGTACCCCAGGCCCGGATGGCTGACGCCGTCCAGCAGGAGAGTCGGGGTGATCAGGGTGTCTGACTGGTTGGCACCGTAATTGTCAGAGTTGCGCCCGAAGAACATGGCCTTCGTACCGGCATAGCCCTGTCCGCCACGTGTGTGCCAGTTGCCGCGCCCGTTGACATTGTAGAGCTGGTAGAAGGGGGTTATCGCTCCCTCCCAGCCCTCACTCCAGGGCAGCGGCAGGCCCGGATTGCTGGTGGTCCAGTTGACGGTGAGCTGCGCCTGCTGCCCGTCGGTGTCATAGGCCACCGCCGTGAAGGGCAGGGCCTTGTCGAATTCCACGCCACTGTACCAGTCCGTCTGGAACGGGTCCGTATTGTCCACGCCGATGCTCTGGCCATCCACGATGAAGTCCACCGCGACTATGCCCTCGTCGTCACTGGCCACGACCTCAATGGTCTCCACCCAGCTCAGTACACCGCCATCGCCGGGCGTGATGGAATCAATCGTCGGCGGGGTGCTCTGTTCCTTCAGGGCAATGTCATCAACCCAGAAGCCTGCTACTCCGTTGCCGATCCTGCTGATCGAGGAACTGTCCAGTCGGTAGGCCAGGCGGAACTGCTGCCCGATGTAGGGACTGAAATCCACATTCGTGATATGCCAGCTGGTGTTGGTTCCCGTGAAGCTCGCCAGTGTAGTGAAACTCAGGCCTTCATCCGTCGTGATGAGCAGCTTGCAGGTATTCTCGCCGCTGCTGACACGATAGCGCTGGTACCAGCGCAGGAGCGGAGCAGTTGCGCCTGCCAGATCAATCAGCGGACTGACCAGCAGGTCATGCTCATTGCGATCATAGCCCCCGCTCTCGGAGCCTACACCAGCACTGAAGGAACCGTTGCTGCCGGTGTTCTTCAGTTCCCAGAAGCGGGTCCCGCCGAAGTTGTAGGAGGCCCAGTTGCCGATCCCCGTCTCGAAGTCATCAAACCAGGGGTAGCTGTCCGGCGAGTTGCTGACATTCACATTCAGGCTGTCCGTCGCGATCTCATCGGCACTGTCCACGGCGATCGCCTTCAGCGGGCGGCTGCCGTTGTACACCGGGGCGGTGTTCAGGGACAGCTCATACGGCGCGGTGTCATCAGAGCCGAAGAAGGCACCGTTGAGGTAGAACTCGACGCGGGCGATGGTCCGGCTGCCATCCGGCGTGGCGTCAGCGGTTACGTTGATGATCCCGCCCACGTTGTCATTCTCGGCGTGGCTGGTGATGCTCACTGAAGGTGCATTGACGGATTTAACATTGATGTCCAGGGTCATGGTCGCCGCACTGGCAGAGATGTCATACAGGCGCACGAATGTCTGGTTGCCCGGGTTCGGGTAATTGCTGCTGCGCGGGTTGGAGATGTTGCTGAATTCGCCGGTGAAGTTGGCATCCCCGTTGCCGGCGAAGTACAGGTCATCCGGGTGCCCGCTGTTGCCGTTGTCAATCGGATCGCGCTGCTCGGTGCCGTTCGTGTCATCCACGCCGCGGGCACTCTCCACATCCACCCACTTGCGGTACTCGTCGCGGTTGTTGGAGCGGGAGTCGTCGCAGTGCAGCACCAGCAGGCCATCCCCCGGACGCGTCTGGTCAGTCAGGATCCTCTGGATATTGGCGATCAGGAAATACTGGTCCTCCTGCTGCCCGTTGGTCCAGACCTTCAGGACCTCCGGGTGCGTCTCGTAGGCATTCAGCGGGTAGTCGTTGACATTTTCAGTGATCACCGTGGGGGTGACCCAGCCCAGCTGCACCTTGCACCAGGGATCCGGGCTGGGGACCCGCTGGCTGTTGTCATAGTTATTGGCCATCAGGCTCCAGCGGGCGATGCCGTTGCTGGAATAGTCCGTGTCATACAGGTCGGGCAGACCGAGGATATGCCCGTACTCGTGGGCGGCGATCACCATCGTGTGGCTGTCATTGTCAGCGTTGTAGCCTGAGATGAAATAGCTGTCCACGATGACGCCGTCAACATGGATATTCAGACCGCTGGAGCGGTGCGGCCACAGGCCGCCGGAAAAGACGGTGTTGGGGTAGTACAGCAGCACGGTGTCCACGTAGCCGTCCCCATCCACGTCGAACTGACTGAAGTCGACATCAGGATCGGCGTTCAGCACCGCCTCCTGCACCAGCACGCGCCCACCGTTGTCGATGTACCACTGCTTGGTGTTGGCACCCTTGTGCCAGCCGTCTCCGCCCACGCCGGATGTGGCGACCGCTCCCTGGATTTCCAGTTTTCCGTAACTCGTCTCCTGGTAGAAGTCGTTGACGCTCGGCAGGGGGGCGGTACCGTAGGAGAAGAAGCGTTCATTGAAGTACGGAGCGTCATACGTTTCATAGTTTGCGCTCTCATCCTGGAAGTCCGCACGCAGGACGCACCACTGCGCCGTGCCCTCCGAGGGCGCGATGCTCGTGCTCTTCGTCACCCGCGGGACTTCATAGCCCAGCTCCAGCAGGTCGAAGTGGTCAATCACCCCGTCCAGGTTCAGGTCCAGGCTGCGGATCCCAGCATTGTCAGCCGCACTCGTGGACTTGCCCAGCTGGGCGCGGATGTCAGCACTCGTGGTCACCCCCGGTCCGCTCTGGGGATTGCTTTCGCCGAATTCCAATTCATCGAGGGTCGGCCACATTTCCTGCCAAAGTTCGGCATTGCCCTCAATTTCAAACCACTCGGGAGGCGGCATGACCGTGGCGAATGCACTTGACGCAAGCAGCAGGACGAAGATGGATGCCAGCAGGAGCTTATTCATTGCCGACCTCCTGTCCGTCCACCAGGCAGGGCAGCACATGCTTGCGGGAGTCCCGCACGCGGATGCTTTCGGTGTTGTTGTCAATCCTGAAGTCGCTCAGGTTGAAGGCAGCCAGCGGGCGGACCTTCACGCTGAGGAGCAGCGGATCACCATTCACGCCATCGCCATACCAGCGTCGGGTGTAGGCGAAATCCAGCTTGCCGGGTTCACTCTGGGAATCAAGGAAGTAACTCTGCTCGGGATCACCCAGCCCGCCGCCTGCTTCCACGAGCACGATGTCATAGAGTACGGGGTCAAAACGCAGGCTGGCCGCGATCTGGTAGAGGTCACGGGCGTTGCGTCCATGCAGGAGGATGCGCCGGTTTCCGTCCGCCGCGGTTTCACTGCTCAGTACCAGACTGAGGGTTCCGCGATCGCCGTCAGGACTGATCTGTGGTTGGTTGACGCGATCAGAAACTCCGGTAGACCCGCCGCCTCCGCCGCAGGCCACGAACAACAAAGCGGCCACAACCATTGCTGCGGCTATATGCACAACTCTCATTTAAACACCAACCTGTCTGATGAATTCACCCGGCCCGTTCAAACAGGACCGCAGTCCAGCCCAGTCCTTCCAGTGTCGCCGCCGCTTAACGCTGGTCCAGTCCCGTCAGATCGGGAGGCGGCAACTTGATGGTAATAGCATACCCGTCGGATTCAATTCCTCTCTTAAGCACAGTCACGTTCCCGCTGGGAGAACTTGCCGGCACTGTACAGACGATTTCCGTATCAGTCCAGCTTGTGATGTTCGCCGGAATACCGCTGACATGCACCTCGCTGAAGTCTTCCGGCAGGTCCGTGCCGAAGCCGCTCCCGCTGATGGTGATGGTATCACCGTTGACCACGCTGGTCGGCGTGACTGAGCTGATCTGTGGGGCGCTGCGCAGTACGAATTCATCAACGTACCAGCCCTTCTCATCCACACCGCCATCAGCCTCGAAGAACCAGGCCAGCTTGATCTTCTGGCCGAGGTAGCTGTCCAGCCGGGCCCCGGCCTCGCGCCAGGCATTCTGGTTTAAGCCCGTGAACACATGCAGCTGACTCCAGGTGTTCAGGTCAGTTGTCACATAGCAGCGGCCATAGTCATAATTCAGTTCGATGTCGTAATGGTGCAGGTAGCCCAGACCGGGATCGATGATCCCCTGGAAGTCGAAGGTCGGGGATATGAACCAGTCGTACTGGTTGTCACCGTGGTCACCCGTATCCTTTCCGTAGAACATTCCCGGCCCGCTGTTCCAGCCGTCGCTTGCGTGCCGGTGCCAGTAGCCTTCGCCGTTCACATCAATCACCCGCCAGGCCGGCACGGGATCCACAGTGAAGTCCTCACTCCAGGGAATGGCCAGGCCCGGGTTGCTGGTGGTCCAGTTGACCGTCAGGCTGGTGCTCTGCAGGTCGCCATCCCAGACAACCGCCGTGAAGGTCTGTGCCCCGTCAAACAGCCAGTCGCTGTTCCAGTCAGTGGTGAAGGGAGCACTGAAGTCCTGGAAAATCCCGTCATCACCATTGATGATGAAATCCACCTGCAGCACACCCTCATCATCAGTTGCCTCGACCGTGATGGTTTCCACGCCGGTCAGCGTGGAACCGTCGCCCGGTGTGATGGAAATGATGTTGGGCGCAGCGCTTTGCTCCTTGACTTCAAGTTCGTCCACCCACCAGCCGGCGGTGCCGCCCTGCTTGTTCAGGCCGGAGCCGTCAAACTTGTAAATAAGGCGGATTTCCTCGCCGACGTAGGGCAGCAGGTCCACTGCCCCCGGATGCCAGCTCAGGGAGCTGCCCGTGTAGCTGACAAGCGGTGTCAGGGTCACGCCCTCATCCTTGGTAACGAAGACCTTGCAGGTGTTCTCACCGGCGCTGACATTGTGCCTGTGCTGGTAGCGGGCAATCGGATGCGTCGTTCCGGTCAGGTCTATCTTGGCACTGACCAGGCTGTCATGTTCGTTGTAGTCATATCCGCTGCTTTCGCTGCCGATGCCGGCACTACTGGATCCAGAGGATCCGGTGGCCTTGCTCTCCCAGAAGCGGTCGCCGTTGACATTGTAGGATGCCCAGCTGCCGATTCCTGATTCATAGCCGTCTGAGAACGGGAATGTCTCCGCGGTGTTGCTGACATCCAGCGCCTTGCCATCCGTGTCAATCTCCCCCTGGTCATCCACGGCTACGGCCGACAACAGACGGGCGGTGGCGGCCGCGGCATTGCCATCGTAGACACCACGGGTATCTATGGCCAGCTCATACGGATCGCTGTTGTCACTGCCGTACCAGGCACCGTTGAGATAGAAGTCAACGTGGTCTATCGTGCGGCCGGTTGTGGCGGTGGCGGTGGCGGTCACATTGATAGTGCCGCTTACCGCATCTCCGTCATTGTGGCTGGTGATGGCCACCGTGGGGGCCGTGGCTGTCACCACCTCGATGTCGAGCGTCATCGTATTGCCCGGCACTGAAATGCTGCTGAGCTCGATATATGTGTTGTTGCCCGGATTGGGGTAGTCGCGGCTGTGCGGGTTCGAGGCATCGTCGAATATGCCCGTGTAATCCGGGTCGTCATTTCCGTCGAAGAACAGATCATTGGCATGCCCGAGGTTGCCGTCATCCAGTGGGTCCTTCGGATTGTTGGCGGCAGGGTCACTGGCTCCGCGCGCGCTTTCCACATCCACGTGCTTGCGGTCCTCATTGGCATTGTCGCCGTTGCCGCCGGCCCGTGTCTCGTCAATATGCAGCACGAGCAGTCCCTCGCCCGGCCGGTTGGCATCGGTCCCCAGCTTGCGGTAGTTCGCCAGCAGGAAATACTGGTCCTCGGTCTGGCCATTGGTCCAGACTCGCAATACCTCGGGATTGTCCTGGTAGTAGGGCAGGGAATAGCCCACCTGGTTCTCGGTGATGTTCTTGGCACTCACCCAGCCCAGCTGGCACTTGCACCAGGGGTCCATCGAGGGAGGTTTCTGGCCGTTGTCATAGTTGTAGGCCATCAGGCTCCAGCGGCCCATCCCGGCGCTGCCGCCGTTGACATCGTAAAGGTCCGGCATGCCGAGGATATGCCCGTACTCATGTGCCGCAATCACCATCGTATGGCTGTCGTTGCCTGTGTTGTAGCCTGATATGAAGTAGCTGTCCACGATCACGCCGTCCACGTGGATGTTCAGTCCGCTGGATCGGTGTGGCCACAGTCCGCCGGAGAAGGTCGTGTTCGGGTAGTAGAGCAGCACGGTGTCCACGTAGCCGTCCCCATCGACGTCAAACTGGCTGAAGTCCACGTTCGGGTCGGCATTGAGCACTGCTTCCTTCACCAGCCAGCGGCCACCGTTGTTGATGTACCACTGTTTGGTGTGCTCGCCCTTGTACCAGCCGTCACCCCCGGTGCCGGATGTATCAACCGTGCCCTGGATGGCCAGCTTGCCGTAGCTGGTTTCCTGGAAGTAATCGTTGATGCTGGGCTTGGGAGCTGTGCCGAATGAGAAGAAGCGCTCGGTGAAGTAGGCCACGTCATATGTGGCGTAGTTGGCACTTTCATCCTGGAAGTCGGCACGCAGCACCATCCACTGGTTCGTGCCCTCCGGCGGGGCAATGCTCGTACCCTTGTTGTCAGCCGCAACCTCGTAACCGAGTTCCAGCAGGTCGAAGTGGTCAATCACGCCGTCAAGGTTCAGGTCGAAGCGCTGGGATTCGGCACTGCCGCTTTCCAGCCCTTCCTCCGCGGCGATCGATTCACGCGTGTATCCGAGGTACTTGCGGATGCCGTCGTACTGCTCCAGCGCGCTACCGCCCATCGGCTCTTGGGGATTGAACTCCCAGTCGTTGAGGGTCGGGTACATGCTGTCCCAGATCTGCTGGTTGCCCGGAATCTCGAACCATTCATCGGGTGGCCGCACGGTGGCGTTGGCAATGCTGCAAAGCAGCATGTAGCAGAAGATGCAGCTGATCAGGAGTCTGCTCACTGTGAGGACCTCCCGAAGCTGAACTCGAGATCCTGCCTGGCGGAATCCCGCAGGCGGATACGATCCGTATCGGTTGCCAGATTGAAGTCAGCCAGTGAGAATTGCCCGGATGGACGGACACGCAGGCGCAGCAGATTGAGGTTGCCACTGTTGAGCCTGCCGAAGAACCGGCTCGTATAGGCGAAGTCCAGCGTCCCGTCCGTGCTGCCGGAGTTGACGAAATAGGCTTCATCCGGTCCACCGAGGCCGCCACCGGCTTCCGCGGACAGAACTTCATACGCCTGTGGATCAAATTCGATGCTGCCGGCTATCTGGTAGAGGTCGCCCGTATCCTCGGAACTCAGCATCAGCGACCATTCGCCCGCAGCGATGGGCTCGGCACTGAGCAGCAGCCTGACGGGGCCGGCAGCTGCAGGGTCCGGCTGACCAGCAGGTGGTGACAGCCGGGCCTGGTCACCAGGCGCGTTTGATCCTCCTCCGCAGCCAAGCAGCAGCAGGAGGATAATAATGGTCAGGGTTGAATTCAGTCGCAGCATTTGAGCACCAGCCAGAAGCAGATACTCAGATTATAAGGGCTTTCCGGCCTTCCTGCTATCCGGCCGTACCTGATTCGGAGGCGGCGATTTCGCTGAGGCCCTGCAGCAGTTCATCGCAATTCTGGTCCATTACCTGATTGGCGATGTTGTTGACCATCGGGCCAAGCATCGGGATTCCGAGCTCGAAGTCCACATTTAGGTGTACGAGGGTCCCGCCATCCTGCTCCTCGAATTTCCAGTCACCGTTGTAGAGCTTCATGTCGCCCTTTACCAGCTCGAAACGGCAGCTCAGATCAGCCTCGTTCCAGATGTCCCGCTCACTCCAGGTGACCTTCTTGCTCATGGGGCCTACCTTCAGCGTGGCCGTCCACTCGGTGACCAGGGTCCCGTTGCCGTCATCCTCGAGGATGGAAACCGCCTCCAGGTTGGGCAGCACGGCGGGGAACTTCTCCACCTGCCGGGCGGCTGAGTACACCGCGCGGGGCGGCAGGGGAATGTGCTTTGTCTTGCGGATTTCAAACATCTTGTCTCATCCTTGAATCTGGCTGAACTGTTCCATTATCTGGCGCGTGCCCTCGCAGGCGATGCGCATGCGGCTGATCACTTCGTCAATTACGCTGACGGGCATGTCCAGCGGTGGTTCGATGCGCAGCACTTCCGGGTTGTTGAGCGCAAAGGCGATGAACACCTGCTGCTCTATCACATTGGCAATCATCAGTTCGCAGGCATCCTTGCTGACACAGTCGATGCCGATCATCATGCCCTGGCCCCGCACTTCGGCGAGCACATCCGGGAAGTCCTGCTGCAGCTGGTTCAATACCTTCAGGAAGTAAGCACCACTCTCTTCGGACTGCCTTGCGTAATCTCCTTCCACCAGCAGGTCCAGGGCGGCCAGCGCAGCCGCACAGGCCAGCTCGTTGCCGCCGAAGGTGCTGGTATGGACGAGCGGATGTTCCTGGAAAAGCTCCCAGACTTCCGCTGTGCCGATCGTGGCTCCGATGGGCATCACACCGCCACCGAGAGACTTGGCCAGCACCAGCATGTCGGGCACGACGCCTTCTCGTTCACAGGCGAAATTGCGACCGGTGCGCCCCATCCCGGTCTGGACCTCATCGAGGATCAGGAGGACACCATGCTTGCGCGTGATTTCGCGCACGCCTGTCAGGTAGCCGGCGGGGGGTACGCGGATACCGCCTTCCCCCTGCACGGGCTCCAGCATCACTGCGGCTGTCGTGTCGGAGATGGCAGCGTCCAGGGCTTCCAGGTCACCGAAGGGCACGACGCCGAAGTTGGCGATGAGCGGGCGGAAGGGTGACTGGAAATGTTCGCGGTGCGTGGTGGACAGGCTGCCCAGGGTCTTGCCGTGGTAGGCATTCTTCGCGCTGATGATGTCCGGCCGGCCAGTTTTGAGCTTGGCCAGCTTGATGGCGGCTTCCACGGCTTCGGTTCCGCTGTTGCTGATGAAGCTGTACTGCAGCTCACCAGGGGTCATATCCGCCAGTTTATGGGCCAGCCTGGCCTGGACGGGGTTCAGCAGCAGTTTGCTGGACATCGGCATCCGTGCCAGCTGGGCCTGTACTGCCGCGACCACGGCCGGATGGCGATGGCCGAAGTTGTAACTGCCGTAGCCGGCCACGCAGTCAATGAATTCCCGGCCATCGGCGGCCCGCACCGTCCAGCCGCTGGCCTCGACCTCGGCGCTGTCCAGGCCCATGAAGCCCAGCAGGCCGAGCAGGCCGGAATTGACATGGTCCATGTACCACTGCTTGGTGGTGCTGTCGTCTGGTATTGCCACCATCTGATTATAGCGAGGGCAGGATGTCGGCGAGCCTGGTGTCGGATTTGCGCATGGCATAGCCCGCGGGCACGCTGAATTCATCCGGGCCGGGCTCGATCCCTGGCTCGATGTCACTGAGACTGATCCGGACGGTGAGTTTGGGGGAGGCAATCACGAGCAGCCGCTCCGCTTTCCCGGGCCCGAGCGTGAAAGTCACGCTGCGCTCTGTCTCGCCGCTGTAGAGGTACTGCGTCGCCCCGGTTTCCAGCTTGCTTGTTGCCAGTTTCCAGCCCTTGACCTCACCCAGTGGCTTACCCAGCGCGAAATCGTGGAACAGTCCGAGGTAGCTGGATCGGAAATCGTCACCCAGCGGCATGCTCTCACCATTCAGGTTGTCAGGATAGAGCAGGGCAGCGGTACCGGCTTCGATGTCCAGCAGGGCGACGGAGGGTTCCTGGGTGATGCTGTTGACAACATCCACCCGTATGCGCCTTCCGTCGATCAGGATCCGGCCGCCAAACTCAATCTGCGGGATCTTCCGCGGACTGTTCAGTTCAGTGCTGTTGAAGTCAAGCGTGGCGGTGAAGGCCGCGCCGACTGATTCAGGTTCATCCGCCGAAGTGGCAGGACCCGCGGCAAGCAGCAGCAGGGCAGCAGCGAGTAGCAGGGGGCTTATGTTTCTCACGCAACTATGGACGTTGAATGCGGGGTTTTGTTTCAGTTTCACGGCTGTCCGGCGCCTCACCTCTGGCTGGGATTTTCATCCTTGACGAAGGGATCCAGCAGCAGGGGCGTGAACATGTTGGGTTTGCCCACGCGTTTTGAAATGAATGTCACGCGGCGCATGCCCCGCACATCCAGTTTCTCGAAAACCGGCAGGTCATTGGGGGTCAGGCTCTGCGGCCCGAACAGCACACCGCCATCACCCTGCACGCTGAACTCAATCGCGAAGCGGCCGGTTGGATCTGAAGCCTCGTCATCTGAGAAGCCGAAGCCGAAGGTCAGCGTGTCCCATTCACCGCCGATGTTGAATTCCAGCACCTGGGACTCAGCCTTTGTGGAATTGAAACGAAAGCCCAGGTCATACAGCTTGTTGTTTACGCGAACGGATGGAATCTGCTCAATGCCACTGTCCGCGATGTCACCCTGGGGAATCAGCGCAGCAAGGTATGCCCAGTCAGCGTTCTGCAGGCCGGCACGTTCGGCCTCC
>JAHEFU010000015.1 GCA_024645305.1 Planctomycetales bacterium | reverse complement strand
AGGACACCGTTGCCAACATCTTCGGCAGCTTCATGATCTTCATGGACCGGCCGTTCAAGCGCGGGGACTGGATCATCATGGCCGGGGTTGAGGGCGACGTGGAGGAGATCGGCATCCGCTCCACGCGCATCCGCTGCTTCGACAGGACGCTCGTCAGCGTGCCCAACAAGATCGTCACCAATGAGAACATCCAGAACTTCAGCGCGCGCAAGCAGCGCCGGATCAACATGGACATCGGCATCACCTACGATTCCAGTCCGGATCAGGTACGCGCCGCCGTCAAGGGCATCCGGAAGATCATCACTGAGCATCCGGGCATAGACCAGAGCAGCCACATCGTGCGCTTCTCGGACTTCGGCGCCAGTTCGCTCAATATCCTGGTCTACTGCTTTGCCAACACCGCGGTCTGGAGTGACTACCTCGTGATCCGCGAGGACCTGAACCTGCGCATCATGGACCTGTTCGACGAACTGGATGTGGACTTTGCCTTCCCCAGCCAGAGCCTGTACCTGCATGACATGTCAGACGGCCTGTCGCCGGAGGAACGGAGCGCCAGACGCAGTCAGCGCACGAAACGGCATCCCCATCCTTCCAGCCCGCCGGAGCAGCGCAGCCGCGCGGAAAACGAGACCGGCATGGACGAGGGCGAGGGCTGAGCCGGCCGCAGCTCAGCGCCCGGTGCGCAGGGCTTCGATCGGATCCAGCCGGGATGCCTGAAGGGCGGGGTAGAAGCCGAAGAACACACCTGTGCCGACCGTCACCGCGAAGGCGATGAAGATGATGAACGGGCTGATCACCGGATCCGGCACCTGGGCGTCATCGGGCATGTTGGCCAGGATCTGTGCTCCGAACCAGGCGGCTCCCAGGCCGATCAGCCCGCCGCTGAAACTGATGAAGACTGCCTCAGCGAGGAACTGGCGCAGGATATCCCGCCGCCGTGCTCCCAGGGCCTTGCGCAGGCCGATTTCCGATGTGCGCTGGTGTACCGTGACCAGCATGATGTTCATCACGCCCACGCCGCCAATCAGCAGCGACAGGAAGCCGATCACCGCGAGGAACTGGCCGAAGCTGTCCGCCGTGGCCTCGCGCTGGCTGCGCAGTTCCTCGGAGTACATCACGCGGATCGGTTTGTCCCACCAGCCGCGGATCTCGCTTTCATCCGGCTTCTCGATGCGCGGATGGCGCAGGTAGAGCAGCTCCTCGATCTGGGTTGCCGCCAGTTTTACATGCTTGCTGCTGACGGCGCTGATGACAATGGTGTCCAGGCCGCGCTGGTCGATGAATGTGCGGTCGGTGAAGGTCAGGTACGGGATGAAGGCGCTGGGTTCCGGCCGCCGGCCCTCCTCGTAGTCAACAGTGGCAACGATGCGGAAGCGCCGGCCGCCGATGCTGATGAACTGGCCGAGCGCCGGAGCGCCGAAGAACAGCTCCTTCTGCATGGTCTTGTTGATGATGCAGACCCGTTCCCGCAAGACGTTTTCCTCGGCACCGAAGGGTTCCCCGGTTTCCATTTCCTCTCCGAGGATGTCGAAGTAGTCCGGACCCACGCCGAGGATCTCCACATTCTCCAGCAGGTAAGCCCCGAGCCTGACGGAAGTGTCAATGTCAACCACGGGTTCCGCGCGGGAGACCGCGGTGCATTCCCGCAGGATCGCATCCATGTCCCCGGGGGTCAGGCGCTCACGCTGGGATGTCCAGTTACCCCGACCCCAGCGACCGCGGATGTTGACCTGGATCTCGTTGGATCCCCAGTCCTCGTAGCGGGCCAGCAGTTCCGCCTTCTGGCCAGCGCCATAGGCCAGCAGCAGCACGACGGTGCCGACACCGACCACCACACCGAGGACGGTCAGCAGGCTGCGGTGCCATCTTGCACGGAGGGCCTTCAAGCAGGCAATCATGATCTCGAGAATGGACATGCTTATTCGTAGGTAAGTGATTCGATCGGATCGGTTGATGAAGCCAGCACCGCCGGCCAGGTGCCGGATGCCAGGGCAATCACCAGGGACACGAGGATTGCGCCGACCATCAGCTGCTGGCTCAGCAGCGGGTCGGGAACGTTTGCCTCATCCGGCATGGCGGCCATCTTCTCACAGGCGATCACGGCTACCCCGAGGCCGATGGCACCGCCACTGAGACAGACGATCAGGGCTTCACTGAGGAACTGGCCGATGATCACCAGCCGGGTGGCTCCGAGGGCCTTGCGCAGACCGATCTCCAGTGTGCGTTCCTCCACGGCGACAAGCATGATGTTCATCACGCCGACCGCCCCGATCGTCAGGCAGAGGATGCCGATCACCAGCAGGAAACGTGACATGGAGTTGGCAGCTGCCGTCCGGCGTTTGAGCCAGTCGTTGAAGACCCAGATATTCACGGGATCAGAGCCCTTGCTGGCCATCAGCAGGAATTCCGGATGGCGATCGTTCAGGATTTCGCGGATGCGCATTTCCGCATAGTCAAGGTACTTCACATCCTTGACTTCCGCAGAGGCATTGACTCTGGATTCCCGCAGTGGAAACTCCACTGCGGCCGTATTCGGCGGAACCATGAGAGTGTCATTGTTCCCGCCATGGCCACCCTCATCCTTCTTGGCAAGCACACCGATCACCGTGAAGGGCTTGCCCTCGATCAGCAGGGTCTGCCCCAGCGGACTGCGGTTCATGAACAGTTCGTCCTTCACATTTGAACCGATCACACAGACAGAGGCCAGATTCAGATCGTCGCTGATGCTGTAGAAATTGCCACTTTGCAGCTCGCTCGTGCGCATCTCAAAGAACTGTGTCTCCGCGGCAGCCAGGTTGACACCGGCTTTGACTGCGCCGTTGAAGTCCAGGTCCACAGCTCCAAGCTCCACGACTCCGGCGATGGTCTCCAGCACATCCACCTGCTCACGCAGGGCCTGGACATCTTCCAGATCCATCTCGCCCTCTCCGTTCCAGCCGCCGACGCTGACACTGATGGACTTGGTGCCGAAGCTGTCGAACTGTTCCAGTAACTGCTTTGTGTTGCCTGAACTGTAGGCGATCAAAGTCACGACGCAGCCCACACCGACCGCGATGCCCAGCGTTGTCAGCAGTGAGCGCAGCAGATTGGCGCGCACTCCGCGCACTGCCATGCGGATGACTTCCAGGATGATCATGTTTACCCAGCCGGCCCGTCGAACAGCGGACGGCCATCAGCGCCGCCCATACCTTTAAATCATATCCGAGAGAGCCGGGATTGTTTCATTTGGGCCTGCCCCGGACAAACAAGTCGGATGTCTGCCCTGTCCTGCATAACCTCTCCGTGGCATCAGCAGCCTGGCCGGCGGCAGCCAGACCGTCCAACACGCTTCCCAGGGATGGCTGGGCCGATTAACGCAATGCAGGTCAGGGCGGACCGCCCCGGTGTATTGCATAATAGGTGCATGATTCACCTGGCAGCCATGCTGCTGAAATCGAACCAGATGCAGGAACTTGCGCGAAGCCTCGCGGACATCGGCGGGGAGTTCCACCGCACGATCAATTCCACCCTGCCCATAGAGGGCGGGGAAACGGAACTCGTCGGTGTCAACCTGAGCGAGCTGCTGTTCGGCATCTGCGGGCTGCTGCTGGCCTTTGCGCTGCGCTGGTTCCTGGTCTGGACTGTTGGCCGGGTGTTGCACCGGGTCAGTCAGGATACACAGGGGGACTGGCAGGACAGCTTCTGGGTGCTTTTGATGCGCTACATCAGTGCGGGCGTGGTGATGTTCGCACTGTTCTATGCCTTTGCCGTGATCGAAATGCCCCGCCGCCCCCTCAACTGGGAGCTGTGGCTCTGGCAGTTCTATCTCAGCTGCGGCCTGGCCTACTTCGCCTGGCTGGCTGTCAAGACGGTTGAATTCATCATCAAGCGCATGATGTTCAGGTCTATGCGCATCAACCGAAATGATCAGCTGCAGGTCCTGCCGCTTATGCGTGATCTGCTGAAAGTCACCGTGATCCTGATGGTGGTCTTCCTCGGAGTGCAGGTCTGGGGCTACAACGCCACCACGATGCTGGCCGGAGTCGGCATCGGTGGCCTGGCCGTGGCCTTCGCAGCCCAGGACTTCATAGCGAACATCCTTGGCACGATGGTGGTCTGGAGTGACCACCCCTACAAAGCCGGGGACCATGTAGTGATGAATGAAGTGGAAGGCACGGTGGAGGAGATCGGCGTGCGTTCAACCCGCATCCGCATGTTTGACCGCACCCTGGTCAGCGTACCCAACAAGTTCGCTGCCAATGAGAAGGTCTTCAACCTGACGCTCATGAATAAGCGTCGCATCCGCTTCTCGATCGGGCTGGTCTATGACACAACTCCGGAGCAGATGCAGGCCGCGGTGGATGCCCTGCTGGAACTGATGGCAGCCCGCGATGACATTGAACCGGAGACCTTCTGGGCCTGGTTCACGGGTTTCGGGGCCTACAGCCAGGACATCCTGCTGCAGTGCTTCACCAGGAGTGCCGACTTCCAGGAATTCCAGCGGGTGAGGCATCATCTGCTGCTGGATATCCGCCGGCGCTTTGACGAGCTGGGTCTGGAGTTCGCCTTCCCGACTGCCGTGGAATACCAGGTGGAAATGAAGCAGACCGGGTCGTCGGCAGCCCTCACCAGGGGAGAACAATCTGGTGCCCAAACCACCGGAATGGAGAAGCCTGAATGATGCTGCAACAGAATTCCGCAAGTCCGGATGTGGCGGCGGACTCAGTCAACGCCGTCAGTGAGGCGATCAGTCAGTCCGGCGACGCCCTCAGGGGCTGGATGTCAAACTGGCTGCCGCTGAGCGATCCCTCCTCGGGCGGAATCAGCCTGATCAATGTTGCCATAGTGGTCGGCCTGCTGCTGTTGATGCTGCTCGTCCGCCTGATGCTGCTGAAGGGTGCCGCCCGGCTGCTGGATGTTGACGACGAAGGCGAGATGGAGCAGCGCCCGTTTGCGGCTATCATCTTCAAACTGGTTGGTGACACGCTGTTGCTGCTGGCGATCTTCGTCGGCGTGACGCTGCTCAACCTGCCCCAGAAGCCGCTGGACTGGAACGTCTTCGCCCTGCGTGGCTGGATGACCGTGGCGCTGGTGTTCGCCGCGCAGCTGAGCTATGCGCTGCTGTCACTGCAGATCCGCCTGATCGGGCGTACCCGCTTCGCGCAGGAGCACGCGGAACTGTACAAGCAGCTGCGGCCGCTGCTCAAGGATGCCCTGAAGATCAGCATCGGGGTCTTCGCCGCCGTGCTCCTGATCCAGATCTGGGGCTACAACGCCGGGGCCCTGCTGGCCGGCCTCGGGATCGGCGGCCTGGCCTTCGCCTTCGCGGCCCAGAACAGCATTGCCAACATCTTCGGCACGATCGTGATCTTCGCCGACCGGCCCTACAAGGTCGGTGATTACATCAGCCTGGGGGATACCGAAGGCTGGGTGGAGAAGATCGGCGTGCGCTCCACGCGCATCCGCCAGCTGGACAGCAACATTGTCACCGTGCCGAATGCCACCGTGGCGGACTCCGAGATTGTCAATATCACGGAGAGTCCGATCCGCAACATCCGCTTCGCCGTGGGGCTGCTCTACAGCCATGATGCCGAGATGCTGGAGCGCGCCCTGGCGGCCATCCGCGCCATCACCGCCGAACACGAGGGCCTTGTGCGGGATATGGGCTGGGTCTACTTCGATGCCTTCGGCGCGTCCAGCCAGGACATCCTTGTCAACGTGTTTGCGGATACTCCGGACATCGAGGCCTACATGCGCATCAAGGAGGGCCTGCTCCTGAAGATCCGCCGCGCGATGGACGGGATCGGCGCGGGCTTCGCCTTCCCCAGCCGCAGCATCTACCTGGAGGACAGCCCGGGACTGAAACGCCTGACGGTCAGTGACCGCTCCGGACCGCAGGCCTGAGCAAGCGCTCCCGCACGGCCCGCATTTGCAGTGTCTGGCCTGTTTCTGTATAATTAGGGCAGGAGTTCTGATGTCCAGACTGGAACTGGTACTGATGCTGACTGTGGCGGGCGCAACGACCTGCCTTGCGGTGCTTTCCTGCACCGGCTCACCAGTACAGCGGCACAGTTCTCCCGGGCCCGTTGCCGGCCCGCAGGACAGCGTGATGGGCCAGCTGCCCGAACCGCGACTGCTGCGCCTGCCCAGTGAGACGCAAAGCGCCTACCTGAAGCAGGCCGTCGACTTCGAAGCCGGTCTGCCCTACCGCAACATCGGCCTCAGTGCCGGGCGCTTGAGCTACATTCCCGCCAAGTTCGATCCGCTGGCATATGCACTCTACTGGCTGAAACTGCCTGCTGCCGCGGAGACGCCCACTGTGCAGTTCGATCCCGGGTTTGACCGGGACAGGGCCTGGCTGGGGATTGCCAACTTCTCCACGAACCGCTGGGACTTTGGCCGGGCCGAGGAACTGGAGTACACTGCGCAGCACAGCACAGGCGGGATGATCCTCACTGCCGTTGTCTGCCAGGAGTATGACGAGCTGGAATGGCTGATTGCCGGAGGCCTGGCGCCGCCCTTCGTGAAGCGCGTCAGCCCCACTGTTTTCTCGGTGGGGCCGGCAGCGAATTGCAAGGCCCTGCTGGAGGACGATCCGGCGAACAGCTACAGCTGGCAGTTCGGCGGCGGCCTGTCCATTGCACAGTCCAGCCAGGCCAATCCGCAGTTCAGCGTCACCAACCTGGGCGACTACAGCGGGACGCTGACAGTTGCCAATCCGGCGGGCAGCAGTACGTTTGACTTCAGTTACAGCGTGGTGCCGGCTTCCCAGTATGAACCGCTGCATCTCTATGCCATCCCCTCCAAGTCCACGGTCAGCGCAGGTGAGGAATTCACGGTGGCCCTGCGCACGGGACTGATCCCGCAGTCGCAGGCTGTGTTGACGGCACGTGTGGCCCTGTTGTTCCCCGTGGAGTTTGCATATGTGCCGGACAGCTTCAATACCGGTGCCCAGGGTGGGGACAAGTGGGCGGTTGACGGCTTCTGGGCGCTGCAGCCCAGTGAGGATGCATTCTTCCTCACCTACCCCGACAGCTGGCTGGAGGAAGTGCCGGGGCCCGGCGGCGGCCTGCACCACATGGAAATCTCGCTGGCCGCAGCGCAGCTCACTCCACAGTACGGCAGTGGAGTGCTCTGCAACCTGAAGCTCAAGTGCGACAAACCGGGAACTTATGCGCTGTCATTCCTTGAGTCCACGGATGTCGTCGTCACATCGTTCACGACGGATGCCGGCGAAGTGCTCTGGCATGACATCAGCAACAAGGGCCAGCCTGGCATCACGGTGTTACCGTAAACAGGTTGCAGATAGCAGGTTACAGATTGCAGTAAACAAACCTGCACCCTGCACCCTGCACCCTGCACCCTGCAACCTGCAACCTCCTCAATCAGCCACTTCGCTTCAGCAGGCCCGTGCGCTTGGCATACTTCTCCGCTGCCAGGAAGATGTAGTAGCCCAGCGGCAGGAAGATCGCGCCCGTGATCACGAGCCCCAGCAGCTCCGGTCCCAGCTGCGTCAATGGCGTGCCTTCCAGCAGGGCCTTGCGCTGCGCGGTGAGCGCCCAGTAGGCCGGGCTGGCGATCGCCGCATGCTGCAGCCAGACCGGCAGCACCGTGATCGGGTAGTACACCCCGCTGATCAGGAGGATGATTGCCAGGATGATGTGCGTGCCCTGCGCTCCCTTTTCCGGGCTGATCAGCGGCAGCACGGCGGCGATCAGGCCCAGCCCGACCACCGCGAAACTGCCGATCACGAGGATCACGAGCGCACTCAGGATATTGGCATGGCTCAGGTCAATGTGGAAGAACCACACGAGCAGGCCCATCATCATGATGATTCTGACAATCCCGTACAGCACGGCGAAGGCGCAGACACCGAACAGGTGCGTCAGGCGGTGGATCGGCGCCATGAAGGTGTATTCCAGGGTGCCTTCCCAGCGCTCCCAGGCCACGGTTTCGGCCACGATGATAAACAGCACCGAGAGGTAGCTCCACATGATGGCGCCGATCAGGAGGTAAAACACATAGGGCTGCTGCCCGGCATACTGCGGCTGCGCGCCGCTGGACATCCCAATCAGGCCGATGATCACGGCGTTGATCAGGTTGTAGAACAGCCAGACGATGTCCCAGCCGAGGTAGCGCTTGGTGAGGTCCACATCGCGCAGGATGAAGGCCCGGATCGCTGACAGTTCACGCCAGAAGCGTCCGCCGCGGCCCTCCACTCTCTGTTGATTGATACTCATTTATTCTCTCCTGTAACCTGGTGCAATGGCCAGATGCTGATCTGCTCTCCGTTGACAATCCTTTGCATGTCAGCCGCTCCTCCGCACATGGTGGCGGTAGTCCATCGCTTCCCAATCGCTGCGCAGCAGCTGGTGGTAGACCACCGCCTCATAGCGGCCGTGGCGGTAGTGCACCGCCGGACGCTGGCCGATGCAGCGCATACCGCAGAGCTCCAGCCCACGCCTGGCCCGTTGATGCGTTGCCACCGTGTCAGCCATGATGCTTTCGATCGGCATGTTTTCAAACAGCATGCAGAACATCAGGCGCTTGGCCTCCATCCCGAATCCGCGGCGCTGCTGTGCGGGGCGGATGAAGGTGCCGACCCAGGCCACCAGGCGCGGCAGGCTGAGCGGGCCGACTTCCTCGTAGCCCACGACCTCGCCCGTGTCCAGACGTTCCACGCAGAGGATGCGCCTGCCGTTGTCAGGCAGCAGCGCGCAGTCGCTGAACTCACCGGATATCTCGGCGGCAGCCTCGTGGTAGGGGCCCCAATGGGGATTGGGCGTGCCGTTCTCCTCCGCGAACACGGACGAAGCCTCGCCGAGGTCCCGGAAGGGCCGCAGCCGCACCTGTTGTCCTTCATAGGTCGTGTACATCATCAGCTCCTCTGCACAATGTGCCGGTAGTCCATTGCCATCTACTCCGCCCGGGTCAGGTTGAAGTAAACCCTGCTTGAGTAGTTCCCGGCACTGTAGTAGCTGACCGCCTCCTGGCCGATCCTGCGCATGCCGCACAGCTCCAGCCCGCGGATCGCGCGGCTGTGTGCTGCCAGGGTCACGGCAAAGATGTTCTCAACCGGGAAGTTGTCAAAGGCGAACCCGGCCGCCAGCAGTTTGGCCTCCACGCCACAGCCCTGCCCACGCCAGTCCAAACGGATATGCGTCCCCAGCCAGCATCCAAGCCTGTGCGGATGCATGTTCTCTTCGCCGACCAGGCGGCCGCTGGACAGTTCCTCGACGGCCCAGCAGTATTCCTCGGCGGGATTCAGACCGCCGTGGTCATTGAACAGTGGATGGTTCTCCTGCAGGGTCTCGTGCCAGGGACCCCAGTGCTCACCGGGTTCCTCGATCCCGAGCAGCCCGAGGCTGTCCCATTCCGCGAGGTCCCGGAAGGGGCGGAGGCGCACTTTGCTTCCTGTATATGTCGTGTACATCGTCAGCTCCTGACAACCCTGTGCCGGTAGTCCATGGCTTCCCATTCGCTGCGCAGCAGCTGGAAGTAGACTGTGTCAACGTATCCGCCGCGCACGTAGTGCGACAGCCGTGTGCGTCCCACGGGCCGGAAGCCGACCGCCTCCAGGCCGGCGCAGCTGCGCCGGTGCACCGCTGTCGTGTCTGCCCACAGTGACTCGATTGCAAAGTTCTCGAACAGGAAGCACATCGCGAGCAGCTTCGCTTCGCGGCCGAATCCCCGGCTCATCTGGGCGGGCACAATCCCGGTCGCAGGAAATGCAGTCAGTTGCCAACTGCCGATGCCGCAGTATTCCAGTCCGCAGAATTCACCGTTATCCAGCCGTTCGATCGCAAAGGCGAATGAGTCATCGGAGCTTGCCAGCCGCTCCCATTCCGAGTCGGTCAGCGCTGCGATGTCCCACTGGACGCCCAGATGCTCATTCGGTGAAATTGCATAGCTGCGCACATATCGGCTGAATTCCGGGCTGTCTGCAAATGGCCTGATTCTCACCTGCTGTCCTGAGTATGTCGTATACATTGTATTTCTCCGGTATGTTCAACTGCACCGGATACTGAGTCGCCAGTCCGTTGCCAGCCAGTCTTCACGGCTGAATCCAAAATATGTCATTGAGCGGTACTCGCCCAGGCTGAACTGCATGCAGGGCCGGATGCCCATGTGCCGCAGGCCGGTGCTGCGCAGTCCGCCGATAGCCAGTTCATGCTGTCCAAGCGTGACACCCATCACGAGCTCAACGCCCAGGTTGTCAAACAGGTGGCAGCTTGCCAGCCGCTTGGCCTCGCTGCCGAAGCCGCGATTGCGGTGCTCCTCAAGGATCCAGGTGCCGAGGTAGGCCATCCGGCCGCCGTAGTCAAAGCTGTAGACCTCCGTGCCCACGATGTCGCCACTGGCCTTGTCAACAACCACGAAGGTACTGACCTCGCCGCCCATGGCCCCGTGCTCCCAAAAGCCGCTGCGGCGGGGGGCCAGCGGACTGTGCAGCAGGCCCCAGTGTTCATTGAACATCCGCATGTGTGCAGTGTTGAGCCGTTCCCATTCCTGTGCGGAGGCGTAGGGCCTGAGAAGCACTCTGTCGTTTTCATATCTCGTATACATCACGCGCCTCGCTTTATCCTGTGGCGGTAATCCATGGCTTCCCAGTCCTCGCGCAGCAGCTGGTACAGGACGCGGCCGATATAGCTGCCCCGGTTGAAGAATGCCGTACGCCGCAATCCGGCCAGCCTGAAGCCCAGGGCATGGAGCCCGGCCCGGGCCCGCTGGTGTGTTGCCAGCGTGTCCGCATAAACGGACTCAATTGCGAAATTCTCGAACAGGTGGCAGATCGCCAGCAGCTTCGCCTCACGGCCGAAACCCCGTGACCAGTGCTCCGGTGCAATTTCCGTGCCCACGCTGCCGGCCAGCTGGAACTCGCCGACATGCGCGCTGACCCAGCCGATTGATTCACCCGTGTCCAGCCGCTCGATGCAGAAGCGTTCGGCGGCGGGATGTTCCAGCGATCGCTGGAAGCGGCTGCGCGACTTGATCGCGCGGTGCCAGTCCACACCCCAGTAGGGGGAGCATGTAATGAACTGGGCACTGGCAAATGCCCACAGTTCATCGGCATCCCGGAAGGGACGCAGCCTCACACGCTCTCCTGTATATGTCACATGCATCTTCAGCCTCGCTTGAGCTTCTTCCTGATTTCCATCCGTTCCCAGTCCCGGCGCATCACCTGGAAGTTCGGCACATCTATCAGCCTGCCGGCTTTCCAGTGGCAGGCCCGGTAGTCACCGCAGTGACTGAAGCCGCAGGCCTCCAGTCCGGCGCGGGCCCGGCTGTGTTCTCCCGTCGTGTCCGCAAAGACACTCTCCAGCGGGAAATTCTCGAACAGGAAGCACAGGTTCAGCAGTTTTGCCTCACGCCCGAAACCCAGCCCCTGGTGGCGAGCAACGATGCAGGTCCCGAGCCAGGTTGCCAGCCTGCCATTGCTGAGCGGACCGTAGTCCTCGATGCCGATGAGCTCACCGCTGTCCAGGCGCTCGATGGCGAAACTGGATGAACCATCGAGTCCGAGCTGCCCTTCATTGCTGAAACTGCTGCGCAATGCAGGTTCCGGCCAGTTGAACGGTCCCCAGAACGGACTCATGTAGAACTCCGGCTCACGCTGGATCGCCAGCCATTCCTCCATGTTATGGAAGGGCCTCAGCCGTACAAGCTCACCTGTGTAGATGACGTGCATCAGGCACCCCTCCTGACCGTCTGCCGGATCGGCAGCTGTTCCCATGCACTGCGCATGACCTGATAGCAGGGCGAGGGGAAGAGCTTGCCACGCTTGTACAGATAGCCGTCATGCCTGCCGGCTAGCTGCATGCCACAGGCCTCCAGTCCGGCCTTGGCCCGCGCATGCTCATCCGTCGTATCAGCCCAGATACTGGTGATCGGATAATTCTCGAACAGGTAGCACATATTGAGCA
The DNA here is from genome assembly GCA_024645305.1 of Planctomycetales bacterium. Lineage (GTDB taxonomy): Bacteria > 4484-113 > 4484-113 > 4484-113 > JAFGCY01 > JAHEFU01. The sequence continues at coordinate 10,404 of JAHEFU010000015.1, read as the reverse complement.
GCTTGGCCTCACGGCCAAAGCCCTGCCCCCAGTGCTCCCTGGCGATGATCGTCCCGAGCCAGGTGCTCGGTCTGCTCAGCAGGATACGGCCGTACTCCTCGAAACCCACGCACTCTCCCGTATCCAGCCGCTCGATGGCGAAACAGGAATACTCATCCGTTGCCAGCATGCCGCCCGGTACAAACTCCTTGCGCTTCTCTGCTTCGGGCCAGAACCAGTCGCCCCAGAATTCGTTGAAGTTGCTGTCCAGACAGGACTGCACGCGCAGCCACTCCTCCATGTCCCTGAAGGGCCGGATACGGACGCGCTCTCCTGTATATACGATATGCATTGTCAACTCCGATCAGTAGTTAGATATCAGTGGTCAGTAACCAGGTCTTCCTGACTGCCGACTACTGGCCACTGACCCCTCTCGTCATCCATTCCTCCCGCGTGATCCCGCAGAACACCTGGCCGACCCACTGTCCCCGCGAGAACCAGCGCGGTCCGGTGCGGCCCAGCTCACGCATCCCGCACTTCAGCATGCCTTTGATCGCTGCCGTATGGTGTACCAGCGTGCCGGCATACACCAGCTCCAGCGGGTAGTTGTCAAACAGCAGGCCCATGGCCAGCTGCTTGGCTTCCCTGCCGTAGCCCCTGCGCCAGTGCGCCTCGAGGATCACCGTGCCGATTTCACTGCCGAGCTGTCCCGGTCCAGGCAGTTGCAGCACCTCATATCCCACGAGTTCACCCGTCGCCAGGCTCTCGATCGCCAGAAACGAGAAGAAGTGTGACTGGTCCAGCATGCCGTATCGGCTGTAGTCCGCTTCCAGGGCGGACAGACCGACCCAGTCATAGCCCCACCAGTCGTCGCGCTGCAGCCACAACCTGTGGTTCAGGTCACGATACTCGGCTGCGTCCACGAAGGGTCGCAGGCGGACCAGCTTTCCTGTCGCTGTCATCTGCATTGTCAACTCCCAATCTGTAGTCAGTTATCAGTGGTCAGTGATCAGGCCTTCCTGACCACACACTACTCACTCCTGATTACTTCTCTGCTGCGCGGCGAGTTCCCGGTAGGCCGGCGCGATCCAGCCGTAGTGGTGCACCGCCACCGGCTCACCGAGCCACATCTGCATGCGCTCGAACACGACCTCCAGGTCGTAGCCCAGTTGCTTCAGCCAGCCCGCCTTGGCTTCCTCGGGGGCGATGATTTCGCAGCCGATCCGCACCGGATCATGCCAGTCCATCATCAGCGACTCATAGGCCTGCAGCAGGTCAACGCCCACGGCATCCCGATCATCAATGTTGTCATCGACATGCGCCGTGATCCAGTAGACCCGGTTCTGGCCGCGCTGGATCAGGAAGCCCACCACGCCACCGGACTTGCGCACGGCCACGTAGTACTTCTCGCCGCGGCCCCACAGGCCCGGTTCCTTCTCGTCCTCGAACTTCTTCTTGAGCCGCTGGAAGGTCCAGGGCGTCGGTTTGCGTTCGCAGGGGTTCTGCGCCATCAGCGGAGCCAGCTGTTCGAGGTCCTTCTCCAGCACGGGGCGCAGCACGATATGCGCACCCTCCACGAATCCGCGTTCGGTGTTTGCATTGTTGTCAGTCATTCCAGTCTCCTTGTTCCCTTGGCAGCCGGCGGACCCTGTAGCATCCGCCGCCCGTTCCCGCATTGCCAGCCGGCCCTAGTCCGGCTTGTCAACGTCCTCCTCGGCACTGAGCCATTCATGGCCGGTCAGCTCGATGAAGACCTCCTCCATTTTCGGCAGCCCGTCCGTGGCCTGCGCCTCGCCGCGCTCGATGCGCCTTGTCAGCACCTGCTGCTTCAGCTCGTCCGCCGTGCCGCGGGCCACGAACTTGCCATCCGCCATCAGCGCGATCCTGCCGCACAGGCGCTCGACCTCCTCCATGTCGTGGCTGGTCAGCAGCACCGTCGCATCATGCGTACGCTGCAGCTCCAGGATGTAGTCCTGCACGTCACGCTTGCTCTTGGGGTCCAGCCCCGTCGTCGGCTCATCCAGCAGTAGAAGCACCGGGCTTGTGAGCAGGGCGCGGGCGATTGCCACCTTCTGCTGCATCCCGCGGCTGAGCTCCTGCATGCTGTCCGTCAGGCGACCCTCCTCCAGACCCAGCTTGGCGAGGATCTCCTCGGCGCGCTTAAGCGCCGACTTGTCATCCACACCGTAGAGCCGCGCGGCGTACAGCAGGTTCTCGTTGGGCGACAGCTTCTTGAAGAAGGCCGCATCAACACTCACCCGGTTCAGCAGGCGCTGCACCTGGTAGGCCTGCCGGAGCGGGTCCATCCCGAATACGCGGATTTCACCGCTGCTCTGCTCCAGCAGGGTGCTGATCATGCGGATCAGTGTGCTCTTGCCGCTGCCGTTGTGCCCGACGACCCCGAAGATCTCACCGCGCCGCAGCCGCAGGCTGATGTTGTCAACGGCCAGCTTGCGCTTCTTCGGTTTCCGGAAGAAGCGACCGATGCGCTGCAGCACGCCGTTTGCCTCCGGCAGCTCCTTCTTCGGCAGGTTGACGATGAAGTGCTTGCACAGGCTGCGTACATCCAGCGCATCCGTATCAGCATCCACATGCATCAGCTCCAGTTCCGGATGGAGGGGCACCGCCCTGACTGCATCCATTTCCATGTCTCCTCCGGGCTTCACTGCCCGTCACTCCTGCGGCAGGTGTAGATCAGTTCCCCCTGCCTGTCCTCAAGCGGACTGCCGTCATAGCCGGACTGCACGTGGCTGATCTCCAGCCCGCACAGTTCCAGCAGCAGCACGCATTCGTTGTGTGTCATCCAGCGCATCCGGAAACTTTCCTGGTCATTGTCAATGGTCCGGCCCCGGGCATCCAGCCGCTCGAAGCGCATGCTGACTTCGTGTATCTGCTGCCTTGTGTCCGCGACAATCCGCGAATACCTGCGCAGCAGTCCGCCGTCAGCGGTTTCTTTCTCAAGATCCTGGCTGAACCTCCCGGCCGCGGCGACGTATCCCGCGATCTTCGTGATGTCCGGGTCAAACAGGTCAAGCACGAGCCTGCCGTCCTCCGCCAGATGCCGGCGGATGCAGGCCAGGCAGCTGCGCTGCTCAGCCGTTGTCAGCAGGTGCTGGAAGGCCCGGAAGGGAATCAGGATGAGGTCAAACCGCTCCGCCAGATCGAACTCAGCCATGCTGCCCTGCACCGTCACCATGTGTTCCTGCACCGCGCCAGGCTCAGCGGCCAGCTTCTCCCGCAGCCGCGCCAGCATTGCCTGACTGAGATCCAGGGCGGTCACATGCTGTCCGGCGCGGGCCAGCGGAATGCTGATGCGGCCGGTGCCGCAGCCCAGTTCGAGGATCCGCATGCCCGGGCGACCCGCACAGGAGAGGAAGAACTGCAGGTCAACGCTGTCGCGGAAACTGTAGAGTTCGTCGTACCAGTGTGCGATCACGCCGTAGTTGTCGCCCCTGTTGGCAGAAATATGTGGTTTGTTGTCGCCGTGCATCTGAATACTCCTGTGCTGTGGTGGAGGAATCAACCAGCTGGACAATCCTGGCATCTGCGCAGGAATGCGGAAGTCAGTCGATCTGTACAGGCTGTGGCCGGGGTGGGAGAGTGCCGGGTTTCTGAGAGTTAACCGGACTCAAGAGAAGCGTGACCCAGTGTGGCCGGTACGAATGCGTTTGCCGTCAAGCGGCGTTCTGTTCATGAGCATATGTGTACCTCCTTCACTGGATGAAGTTCCGCCAGAGGCGGACGTTGCCGGTATTATACCCCGATCACCGGATCTGGCAAGGGACATTTTCGCAGAAAGGGCAGCTGCGCGCCACGATGACACATTATTAGTTTCTGGCGTCGGCCGCGAAAATGCGGATTTGCGAGCTTTGTGCTGATGGGATTCTTCCATTCCAGCCGAATTGCGAAGTATGTGCAGGATTTATTCCCCGCAGGGCGCCGTGCCGCTGAGCCTTCGGTCCCAGCCCCCTGAAACTGGCAACCGGTCCCAGTTCAGCTGGCGGGTTCCTCACCTGCCAGGCTGTTCTTGATCTTGGAAAGCATGCGGTCGCGGCAGTCCTCAGTGACGGTTTCCTGCGCCTCGCAGTTCTTGATCTTGTCGAGCAGCTTCTCGATCACCTGTTTCTCGCGGGCACAGTCCCCGCACTTCTCCAGGTGGTCGCGTGTAGCCAGCAGTTCCGCCTCACTGCTCTCGCCGTAGACGAAATTGAATATCACGTCCTGAATCTTCTTACAGTCCATCGCTCATATCCTTGTGGCAACGGGTTGCATTGCTGATCGCATGCACCCGTGCCTTTCCAGCCTGACCATCCAGCGATTCCCGCTGCCTGTTGCTTGCCGGCACTGCCATCAGTCCTCGTCCACACCGAGCCAGCGCCGCAGTTTGTTGACAGCGTAGCGCATCCGGGAAAGCACGGTGCTCAACGGGCACTCGCAGATCTCGGAGATCTCCTCAAACGTCAGCTCATGGTAGATCTTGAGGATCACCACCGTGCGCTGCTTGTCTGGCAACCTGTCTATCAATACCTTGAGAGTCTCGGAAAAGTTCTCCCGCTCCAGCACGTTTTCCGGCAGTTCACGCAGGTCCTCGATGAAATCCTGGCGTTCACTGTCGCTGCCCTCATCCCCCACCGGGGTGTTCAGGGAGTAGGTCTGCTTGGCCGCGCTCTTCTTCCAGTGGCGCTTGACCTCATTGAGCGCGATCTTGTAGACCCAGCTGGAGAACTTCTTTTCGGGGTCGAAATTCTTGGCACTCTTGAAGACCCGCAGGAATACCTCCTGCACCAGGTCCTCGATGTTCTCCCGCTCACTGACCTGCTTGCGGATGAAGTTGTAGATCTGCTTGTGGTAGCGGTCGAAGACCTGGTCGAAGGCCCCTGCGTCGCCGGCCGCCAGCCTGACAACGAGTTCCTCGTCGCTGCCCGGCCGGGGCACTGTCGCAACATCCAGGTTCCGTTTGTTCTGTGCTGTGCTATCCATTGTTTCCCGATCCCGCCGAGTCAGCTCACTCGGCCTCTTCCAGTTCCACCATCTCACTGAGTACTCCACTGGCACTGCGGGGATGGATGAAGAACACCCGGCCCTCCGCACCGTTTAGCGGCGCATCGCTCAGCAGCTGGTATCCCGCTTCGCTTAATCTGGCATGAGCCTCATCAGCGCTGCCGGTGGCGAAGCAGAGATGATGCAGGCCGCCACCGCGCTTTTCCAGGAACCGCTGCACCGAACCCTGCGGATCAGTCGCTTCCAGCAGCTCCAGCTTGATGTTACCCTGCAGCATCGCTATCCGTACACCCTCCGCCGGCACTTCGTGGTACTCCACGGATTCCGCCGGAAACCCGAGCATGCCGCACCACAGCGGGACTGCCTGCTCCAGGGACTCGACGACGATCCCGATATGATCTAACTGAAACACCATGCTGATTATAGATGCGCGGCTGCCGGGCTTGTTACCTGCGCCGCCCGCGCTTTCTTTCACCTGGCCGCTCAGCGGCCAGTCTGGCTCCAAGGCGGCGATTGCGCAGCGCGCTAGTTGCTCTTGGACGGCAGGTACGGAATCAGGCGCAGCGCCAGTTCACGGATCACCTGGTGCTGCAGCCAGACCTTGCCCGGCCCGGTCAGGGTCGCGAGTGCCAGGCCCTCACCAGAGAGGAAGATGTTCTTGAGCTTCTTCTGCACCTCGAAGCTGTGGGTCACGCTGTCCTCGAATGCCGCGATATGGCCGGTGTCCACCTTGATGGTCTGGCCGGCGGCGAGATCGAAGCTGCTCAGCTCCCCGTCGATTTCGAGGAAGACGATGCCGGGACCGCTCATGCGCTGCAGGATGAAACCCTCTCCGCCGAGGAATCCCTTGCTTAGTCCCGTCGGTTCAAGCTTGACTGAGCAGCTGTCCTCGCTGCATAGGAAAGAGCCACGTTGGGCGACCAGGCTGCGGCCCGCCGCAATCTCGTAGGGCACGATGTGCCCGGGGAAGCTGGAGGCAAAGGCCACCCGGCCGGGTCCACCCTCGGCCTTGAAGTAATTCATGAAGATGCTTTCACCGGCCACCGCACGGCCAATCGCTCCACCGATCTGGCTCAGCAGTCCCCCGCCGGCCTCAGGCGTGGATGTGTCGAGGTCAATGTTCGGATCCATCCAGATCATCCCGCCGGTTTCGCTCATTACGCGCATGCCCGGCTGCAGTGACAGCTCCACGATCTGATGCACCGTGCCCCGGATCTCATAGTTCATTCCCTTAGCAGTTGTCGGCATTGCCATTCCTCCCGGGCCCGCAGGCCGTGATGCCCTGATTCTATCAGGCATTGAAGCACTGCACTGCCTATAATCAACTGGATGGCCGCACCGCAGAGCAGGAGTGTGACAGCCGGGACCCTGCGCCTGGAGTACGGTCCGCTGTCCGCTGCCGGCAGGGTGACGGACTATGCCTCGCTGCTCCCGCAGTTGCAGGCACCGTTGCGGATCCTTTCCGGCCAGGCCCTGCTGACGGAGTTCCCCGCAGACTTTCCCCTGCTGGAATTTGCCCTGGATCTTGCGGGCTGGGCCTGTCCCCACGCCTGGTGGCTGTTCCAGGTCCATCCGCAGCTGCGGGAGGAGATGGAGCACGATCCCCAGGGTCTTGGCAGTGTGGACTTCGCCATCCTGGATGGCAACGGAAGCCTGCTTATGGGCCTGCGCCGCCTGCCGGCCAGCCTGGTACTGCCCGTGGATGGGGCTTTGCAGGACATTTCGCTGGAAATCACCGAGGCAGCTGCTGGAGGACTGCGACGGCTGGGATTTTTCCCCCCTCGTTCGCCGGGACTGGCGCGGGCTGCTTGGCAACAAGGCCCAGCGGGGCATCCCGCCAGCGCTGGACATCCCGCAGCGCCTGGCCTGGCAACGCAGCCTGTGCATGGTGGAGCGCGGCGACTGGCAACTGCAGTTCATGCTGCATGAGCCGCGGCTTGATGTGAGCTCCCCCGATGAACTGCCGGCCGCTGTGCAGGGCCGCCTGCTGCTGCGCCAGCGGATCGCGGACCGCTTGCGCATTGAGGAGCTGCCCCTGCTGGAGTTCGCCGTCAGCGCACTGGACTGGCTCAGTGACCCGCAGCATGCCAGCCTGCGCCTGCACCGCGCCCGCAGTGCTGACAACGCTGCCTGGGGCAGCTACGAGCTGGGCAGCCGCCATGACGGCAGCCTGCATATAGCCATGCGGCGCCGCAGTGACAGGGTGGAACTGCTGGAGGGACCGCAGCGTACAGCCGGGCCGGAGATTCCCGAGGAGGAATTCGGCAGGCTGCTCCTGTCCTTCGCGGAAGCGCTGCTGCGGGAAATCCATGAGCGGACGGGCTGGTCCGCCCTCGCGCTGTTCAGCGGGAGTCTGGCTCCGACAGAGGAGGCCCGTCCGGCTGAGCTGCCGGACTTCGACATCATGGCAATGCTGCTGGACCGGCCGGGCAGCCGGCGCATCGCCGGACAGGAGAAGCGCCTGCCCTCGCCTCTGCTGCTGGATGCGGCCCCGGCGGTGGTCATTGACAAACCGGGCGGGGAAGGCAGTGCTGACAACGCCCTGCAGCTGGATATCAGCCTGCTGGACTTCAGCCGGGCTCCCGCCAGCCCGGCGGACCTGCAGGAACAGCTGCTGGCCGGCATCGTTGTCAGTCGCGGGGGCCGGGAGCTGCTGCGCTATGACGAGGGCCTGCCCCTGCTGGACTTCTGCATCAACTGCCTGTGCTGGCTGTGCCGCCATGACAGTGTGTCCCTCGCCGCGAGCCGCGAGCGCGACCCGCGCCGGCGGGGCCGTCCGCAGGACTTCATCCTGGAGTACAACGCGGCGCACAGCATCCGCCTCGGCCTGCGCGATGACCTGCGCGGCTACCTGCTGGTACTGGAACGCAACGGCCTGCCCGTACCGCAGCACATGGTCGCGCTTTCGCACAGTGAAGCCTGGGTGCTTCTGTTCGATATTGCCAGAGCCCTTGTCAACGGCGTGCACCGCAGGTGGGGCTGGGACATCCGCCCGCTGTTCGGGCCGCACAGCCTGCGACTGGCGGAGCGCCCCCTGCAGAAGGTGGAAAGCATCGGCTACATGAACCTGGAGCGCGACGTCAAGGAACTGAGCGACCGGCGGCACGGCGTTGTCAGAGGCCCGGCGGGCTGTATCAGGTTCTAGGTGCCAGGTTCTAGGTTATAAGAAATGGCTTTGCGAGATGCTGATGCAGTTGATTGGTTGGTGCCATAGGATTCCACATAACATATGACTGCCATAGATGCTCAGGGCTCTTCGTGGGAAACTGCTGAACAGAAAGTAGAACGGGTTTCCAGCAAAAAGTTGTCAAGCTGCCAAGTGCTGATCACCTCACCCCAAGAACCTGGAACCTAACACCTGGCACCTGTAACCTGAATCAGGTGCCAAACGGCCTTGCGCCGGGCCAGGATTCGTCATAGGCGAAGATCGACAGCACGCTGACCCCGCTTTGCACATCCAGATGGATCTGCGTGATGTACAGCCCATCCGGTGAAATGAACTCCCGGGTCAGGGGCTTGTCCCAGTTGAGCTGGTAGAGCAGCTCCTCATGCTGGCTGCTGAACTGCGCCAGCTGCTCCTCCCAGCTCAGGCCTGTGGTGTAGGCCACACTCCACATCTTGCCGCTGTTCCTGCTGCGCTGGTTGAAGGGCTGGGCGGTACTCATGAAGGGATCGCCCTCGTCGGATGGGAAGGCCCCCGGCAGCTCGGCGGGCTGGGACTGCTCAGGCACCTGGATCACGGCCAGCGGCCAGCTTGAGGGCAGGGGAAAGGCCGTGGCCTGCCGGGCATTGGCCTGCCCGCCGCGCTGGCAGCCACACAGCAGGGCACACAGCAGCAGCAACAGGCTCAGGCGGGATCTCGGCACGCATTTATCTTAACGGAATGCCTGCGGGGACTGGCGAGCGTCCATTGTTATAGGTATAATCTTCGTCCTATGTTCAACAAGATGCAGGATCGCATCCTCGGGGCACTGAAGAACATGGCCAAGAGTGGCCGTCTCAGTGAAGCGGATGTCGAGAAGGGGCTCAGGGAGATCCGGCTGGCGCTACTGGAAGCCGACGTCAACCTGGGCGTAACGAAGAAGTTCATCAACCGCGTGCAGCAGAAGGCTGTCGGGCAGGACGTGCTTGGCCAGCTGCAGCCGGTCGAGACGCTGATCATGGTCGTCTACGAGGAGCTCACCGAGCTGCTCGGCGGCAAGGACTATGACCCGAAGTTCGACGCGGCGGGCGCCAAGCGGATCATGATGGTCGGCCTGCAGGGCAGTGGTAAGACCACCACCGCCGGCAAGCTGGCCAACCGCTTCAAGAGCGAGGGTAAGAAACCCCTGCTGATCGCAGCCGACCTCAGCCGCCCGGCGGCCGTGGACCAGCTGCAGGTGCTGGGCAAGCAGATCCACACGGATGTCTTCGCAGATGCCAAGAGCAATCCGGTGGACCTTGCGAAGAACGGCCTCAAGCAGGGCGAGAAGGACAGCAATAACCCGGTGATCATTGACACCGCCGGCCGCCTCGCGATTGACGAGGAGCTGATGGAGGAGCTGGTCAAGGTCAAGGCGGCCTTCAAGCCGGACGAGATCCTGCTCGTGGTGGATGCCCTGACCGGCCAGGATGCCGTGGAAACGGCCCAGCGCTTCGACGAGAAGCTGGACATCACCGGCATCGTGATCACCAAGATGGATGGCGACGCCCGCGGTGGTGCGGCGATGTCCATGCGCGCGGTGACCGGCAAGCCGATCCGCATGATCGGTACCGGCGAGAAGCTGGACGCCCTGGAGTACTTCTTCCCGGAGCGCATGGCCAGCCGGATCCTCGGGCGCGGTGACATCGCCACCCTGATCGAGCGCGCCAGCCAGGAATTTGACGACGAGGATGCTGAGCGTCTTGAGAAGAAGCTGCGGCGGGCGAAGACCTTCGACCTGGAGGACTTCATCGTGGCCCTGCGCCAGACCCGCCGCATGGGCAGCATGAAGTCGCTCCTGAACATGATCCCCGGTGTGCGTGTGAGCGAGGACCAGGCCGAGGCCGGGGAGAAGCAGCTCCGCAAGTTCGAGGCGATTGTCAACTCAATGACGCGCCAGGAGCGGCTCAATCCGAAGCTGCTCAATGCCAGCCGCCGCCGGCGCATCGCCAGCGGAAGCGGAACCACGGTGCAGGACATCAACAGCTTCATGAACCAGTTCAAGCAGATGCAGCGCATGACAAGCAACATGCTCAAGAGCGGCGCCCTGAAGCGCATGTAACTGTGTCGGAGGTCAGGCCCATGGCCTGACAATTTTCGGGAGGGCGGAGGCCAGACGTCAGTCTGGCCATGGGGACCGGGTTTCCGGGATCCCGCCAAGTCAAGGGCCCAGCACCCTACAGTTCGTAGCTGGCGTTCTTCGCCTCGCTGTGGCCCGGCAGTTCGTTATGCACGATCAGGCG
>JAHEFU010000178.1 GCA_024645305.1 Planctomycetales bacterium | reverse complement strand
AATGAAGTCGAGGGTTTTACGCGAATACAGTTCCGGGTATTCCTTGAGGATGCTGACTACGTTGAGTTGGTCCTGCTGGCCGCTGAAATGGTTGAAGTATTCAATGGCGATGCGGCGGTGGCATTCCTCCGCGCGTTCGATGAGGTTTTTGATGTCAGTCATAGGGAAACTCCGCCAGTCAATTGTAGCGGCAAAGTTTGGCAGCAGCAGTGGAACGCCAGGGCTGCCAGGTTGACGCCGAAGCAGCCGGACGGCAGGTGCAGGAAATCAGAAGCTGACCAGCAGCTGCACGAAGTGGATATGCTCTGCCGGGCTGTAGTTGTAGATACCCACGCCGATGAATTCCACCTCCGGGTCGTACAGCAGCTCCCTGTGCCCCGGATGTATGGAAAACTCGTCCACCACGTCCCGCACTGTGGCTTGCCCGGGCCGCGCCACAGCAGAATTTTCCCCGCCATGCATGACGTCTACCTTTCCGGCAGCCAGAATCCGGTCCCGGCTGCCCAGGTCCTCGGGAGTCCTGTGGTTCCAGTAATCCCGGGTCGCCTGGTCCAGGGCGTGGGCCTGTGCCACCCGGTTCATCAAAGGCAGGGGGACCAGGGGCTGCAGGCCTGCCGCCGTACGCTTCGCATTGGTTTCCGCGATGAAGTCTTCCGCCTGACGGGCTGTCTGCGCATCGGGGTATATGTCGGGCGGCACCATCTCCAGGATGTTTTGCGACCACCACAGCAGCGGATCCGTCTGCTCTCCAGCAAGCAGTCTGAGGCGCTGGGCCTGGCGCGGTTTGCCAGGCGGCCAGTCATCCTGGCGCGGGACCTGCGGGACACTACTGGTACAGGCCTGCAACAGCAGCAAGCCGCATATCAGAAGCCAGAGGGAAGCTGTTCCGACAGCGCCGTCGTACTGACCCAAAGTGGAGCGGCACCTGATCAGCCTTAGAATGAGCATCCGGATATTCTACGCCAGGCAGGGCTTGAGGTGTGGCTGCGGGCAATACTGCCCTGGGATGCGGATCACCGGAAATTCACTTGTCCAAAGAAACTCCATAGGACTTGCAAACATCAGACAGCTGGGGTAGAATTGTTGTGGAACTAGGGTGGGTTTGTCCGCAGCTGCCTGCTCTGGGGCCAAAGTTTTTCTCCAATATTCCGGACGCGAAGGGAGGCCTTGCCTCCCTTTGTTCTTTTCTGCTGCCGGAATCCCGCAGGCCTCCCCTGCCCATTGCTGACCTGCTTCCTATCATGCCCGGGATTCAGCATTTCCCTGAATGAGCATGCTCCGCGGGAAACAGCACAAGGCTCCACCGACAGCCCTGGAGCATTCCAGACTTGGTATTCCTTTTACTGGATATCCGACTGATTCGATCTAGAGAGGAATCATGTTTTATATTAGTAGTCCTGATTTGTGGTGGAGGAATCATGCGCGCTGTAGTCGTGAAAGAACCCGGGGATGTTGAGCAGATGAATCTGCAGACCGATGTGGACACCCCCGTTCCGGGAGACGGCGATGTTCTGGTACGGACAGCCTATGCCGGCATGAACTTCATGGAGGTACTGATCAGGCGCGGAGACTATCTGCGAAATCCCAAGTATCCACTGGTCCTCGGCAGTGAGGCGAGCGGCATAGTTGAGAGTGTCGGTGACGGAGTAACGGACTTCAGGCCGGGGGATCGTGTGGCGGTACTGTCCGGCGACCGGGGCTGCTACGCGGAATACGTTTCCGTTCCCGAAAGCAATGTCGTCCCCATTCCGGATGACATGGACCTGCGGACTGCGGCCGCTTATCCCCTGCAGATCCTCACAGCCTGGAGCATTCTGTTCGCTTCTGCCCGGATCCAGGAGCATGACTGGGTACTCGTACATGCCTGCGCGGGTGGCGTGGGCCTGGCGCTGGTCCAGATGGCCAAGATCGCAGGCTGCAAGGTGATAGGTACAACCAGCAGCGAGGACAAGGCTGAACTGGCCCGCGAGATGGGTTGTGACCATGTGATCAATTACACTGAGCAGGACTTCGGCCGCGAGGTTCGCAAGATTGTGCCGGAAGGTGTCAACGTGATCTGCGACAGTGTCGGCAAGGTTAATGTGATCGGCAACCTGCGTGGGATTGCCAACTTCGGCCTGATAGTGGTTTTCGGCTATGCCAGCGGAGAACCGAAGTATGACGAGAAGCTGCTGTGGGGCCGCAGCTGTGGAATCACAATGAACGGCCTGTACCATCTCGTGCCGGATCGCCCGAAGTATTTCCAGGCCATCAAGGAAACCACACAGTGGATCCGCGAAGGCCGGCTGAATATCCATATCGGCCAGGAGTATGAACTTGAGGAGGCCCGTGAGGCCCACCGGGTGCTCGAGGGCCGAAAGTCCACGGGAAAACTCCTGCTGCGCATCAATAGCGAGCTGCGCTAGGAATTCTCGGGCTGCTCGCAGATGCAGATCGCATGCGCCAGTGTGCGGTCGTGGGTTATCGACAGGAAGACCTTCCGTGAACCAAGCGCCTGCTCGACCTTTTCACACATCACGTAATAAGGCTCCCCGCTGGGACGCTGCGCCACGCTCACGTCTGTTTTGCGGACCCAGATCTGTGTGGCCTTGAAGAAGGCCTCCCGCGCGGCAAAGCAGCCCGCAAGGTGCTCATAGGGATTGCGCCGGTTCCGGGCACTGCGCCGCCTTTCATGCTCCGTGAACATGCGTTCGGCGAATACCGAGCCGGGAAATTCACATTTCCCGGCGATACGGGCGATTTCGATACTGTCCAGACCGATTCCGATAATCACCTGCAGATTTTAGGGCAGGACAGGGCGCAGGGCTACGCCTGACGGAAATCAGCACCAACAGGGACCATCCCCCGGACCTGTGGGTGACTGGCCTGGAAGGCTGCCGGGGACTGGCAATATCAAGGAAAGCACGCTGCACCGGTGCTAACATTATTTTTCGAAGTGTTTCAAGGGGCATGAATGAGTGATCAGGATCTCAATCAGGGCGGACTTCCCGGCGGATCTCCCCCGCGGGCCGAGGATCTCCCAAGCGAATTGCCGATACTGGCTCTGAAGAACGTAGTTGTCTTCCCCAGTGTGGTGCTGCCGATCCATGTCAGCCGTGAGAAATCCATCGCCGCCATTGAGGCTGTGATTTCAGAGCGGCGCATCATCGGCCTGCTGACGCAGGTAGACGAGTCCATGGACGACCCGGGGGCGGCTGACCTGTACAAGGTCGGTACCATCGGGCTGATCCTGCGCGTGTTGCGCCTGCCGGAGGGTGGGGCGCGCATCCTGATCCAGGGCCTGAGCCGCTACAAGGTTGAGAAGTGGATATCCGAGGAGCCCTACTTCCGGGCGAGGGTTCAGCCCCTGCCGGAGCGGGAGCAGGACAGCATCCAGGTCCAGGCCATGATGCGCAATGTCAACGAACAGTTCAAGCAGTACGTGAACGTCGGCAAGAACCTGCCGACTGAAATCCTTGTCGCCGCCAACAACATCAAGGAGCCCGGCAAGCTGGCGGACCTGGTGGCCGCAAACATCTCCATTACCGACGAAGTGCGCCAGGAGGTACTGGAAACCATCGATACGATGGAGCGCCTGGAGAAGGTCAACCAGCTGCTGACCAAGGAGATCCAGCTGCTCAACATGAGCTCCCGCATCCAGACTCAGGTCCAGGAGGAAGTCGGGCGCAGCCAGCGCGAGTATTTCCTGCGCGAGCAGATGAAGGCCATCCAGCGCGAACTGGGCGAGGCCGATCCCAAGGAACACGAAAAACAGGAATACGAGAAGAAGATCGCCGAGGCCAAGATGCCCGAGGTGGTCGAAACCAAGGCCCGTGAGGAACTGGGGCGCCTGGAGCGCATGCATACGGAAAGCGCTGAGGCCAGCGTGATCCGCACCTACCTGGACACACTGTGCACGCTGCCCTGGAACGTCTCGAGCGATGACGAAGTGGACATCGCCAAGGCCCGCAAGATCCTTGACGAGGACCATTACGGCCTGGAGAAGGTCAAGGAACGCCTGCTGGAGTTCCTCGGCGTCGTCAAGCTGACCAAGCGCGTCAAGGGGCCGATCCTCTGCCTCGTAGGCCCTCCGGGAGTCGGCAAGACCTCGCTGGGGCGCAGCGTGGCGCGGGCCATGGGCCGCAAGTTCGTGCGCATGAGCCTCGGTGGCGTGCGGGACGAGGCTGAAGTACGCGGCCACCGCCGGACATACGTCGGGGCGATGCCGGGCCGGATCATCCAGAGCATCCGCCAGGCCGGCACCAACAACCCGGTGATCATGCTCGATGAGATTGACAAACTGGGCAATGACTTCCGCGGTGATCCCTCCAGTGCCCTGCTCGAAGCGCTTGATCCGGAACAGAACTTCGGCTTCAGCGACCATTACCTAGAGGTGCCCTTTGACCTCAGCACGGTGCTGTTCGTGGCAACGGCCAACATGCTGGATACGATTCCGCCGGCCCTGCGCGACCGCATGGAAGTGATCCAGCTCGCCGGTTATACCGAACTCGAGAAGGTCAAGATCGTGCAGAAGTACATCCTGCCGCGCCAGATCGAGAATCACGGCCTGAAGAAGAGCGCACTTAAGATCAGCCCCGGCATGATCCGCATCATCACGCTGAACTACACCCGCGAGGCCGGTCTGCGAAACGCTGAACGGGAAATCAGCAAGATCTGCCGCAAGGTGGCCCTGAAGATTGCCGAAGGCGAGATCGTGAAGGAAAGCATCAGTAACGAGGAGAAGCTGAACGAATACCTCGGCCTGAGTCGCTATGAGTATGACGAAGCCCAGCGCGAAGATGCCATCGGGGTTGTCACCGGACTGGTCTGGACCAGCGTGGGCGGCGACATCCAGAGCATTGAGGCCTCCTTCATGCCGGGCAAGGGGCTGTTGATCCTCACCGGCCAGCTGGGCGACGTGATGCAGGAAAGCTGCAAGGCGGCCCTGACGTATTGTCGTTCCAACAGCCAGCTGCTGGGTATTGACGACGAACTGTTCCAGAAGCGGGATATCCACCTGCACTTCCCGGCGGGGGCGATCCCCAAGGACGGTCCCTCAGCCGGGATCACGATCGCTACGGCGGTGATCTCGCTGTTCACTGAGCGCAAGGTTTCCGCGAAGGTTGCCATGACCGGGGAGATTACCCTCAAGGGACGGGTGCTGCCGGTGGGCGGACTGAAGGAGAAATTGCTCGGTGCCAAGCGGGCGGGGATCCGCACGATCATCGTACCCCGGCGCAACGAGAAGAACATCATGGAGATCCCCGACGACATCCGCAAGGGGATGACGATCCATTACGTTGACCACCTGGATGAGGTGCTAAGCCTGGCATTCGTCGGCAAGGGTGCTGAGTCGCCTCTGGCACTTCAGAATCGACGCAAGGCCAAGAGCGGTGGAAAGAGCGGTGGCAGCAAGCCGCGTTCACGTTCCAGCTCAGTGGACACCAGCCAGCGACCATTTAATTACTGATTCCGGTAGAGCGGGAATTACTGCACCGCAGCGGAAACCACATGGACAGGTGCTACATTGTGCCTGTCAGGACGGGGCTTGCTGCTTCGTTCGCAAGGAATACCCCAAATGCCATACAAACCAAAGAAGCCCGGATCATCGCGCCCCGGTGGAAAATCTCGTTCCGGCGGTCGGCCTGGCTCAGGTGGAAGCAAGCCCGGAAAGTTCAAAAGCGCTGATCGCGGACGCGACTCCCGGCGAACGGAAGAGCGCGGCAGCGATTCCCGGCCAGCAGGTGGTTCCAACCGGGACAGGTCTGCGGGAACTCCAGAAACGCACCGATTCGAAAGGGGCCGGACCGACAGGCCGGCCCGTGATGGCCAGCGCCCATGGCAGGACAGGCCTGAGCGCGGACCACGGCAGGATCGTGAAGAGCGCCCACGCTACGACCGCGACAGCCGTCCACCACGGCAAGACCGCAATGACCGCCCGGGCTACCAGGGTCGCAATGACCGTCCGGGTTATCAGGGCCGCAATGATCGCCCGGGCTACCAGGGCCGCAATGACCGCCCGGGATACCAGGACCGCGGAGACCGGCCCGGCTATCAGGGCCGCAATGACCGTCCGGGATACCAGGATCGTGGCGACCGGCCCGGCTATCAGGGCCGCAATGATCGTCCGCCGTACCAGGACCGTGGCGACCGGCCCGGCTATCAGGGCCGTAATGATCGTCCGCAGTTCCAGGACCG
>JAHEFU010000177.1:3514-6179 GCA_024645305.1 Planctomycetales bacterium | reverse complement strand
CGGGATCAACTACATAACGGACAGGATGCACAATGCCTTCGGCTATGAGGTCCCGGACTTCAAGGCTGACCATGACTATTACGTGGTCGAGTGGACCTTCCTGTTCTAGGCCATAATCCAGACTATCCAGAATGCGATGGAAAGCCCGACCGGTGTTTCTGGTCAGGCTTTTGCTTTTCGCGGAATCGATTATCAATAAGTGAACGCTGCTGGATTGGCTGCGTCCTGAACTCAAGCGGGGAACGGAAATCAATTCAGTCCTTGCAGGATCAGACGGGAGAAATCAATGCATATCCACATCTCAAGATTCGCTGTCCTTGCGCTTGCCGGCCTGGTGCTGACAGCCGGTATGGCCCAAGCAGAGGAAATCAGCTACGCCGACAATTACCCAGGGCTGAAGTCCAGGGGCGGAGCAGTGGATGTGGCGGATAGCCAGGTGCGCAATGCAGTCAAGGCCTTTCAGCTTGTCTATGGCAGGAATCCTGAAACCTGGGCGGAAGTGCTTGCCAGTGGACTGTTTGACAACGAATTGCTTGGCTACGGCATGCAGCGGATTGATCCCGATGATTCGTCCATCGATTTCATGGGCGATCTTAGCCTGCGGAGTGAACCAGCAACGGGCATTGACAATCAGTTGCTGCTGCTCAATTACTGGAATACCGTCACACTGGATGTGGGAGCTCCCATGATAGAAATGCATGAGCGCTATGAAGATCTCCTGCGTGCCGCTGGCGAGTCACAGGATCTCGATGCGGACCAACTGTCCATCATTGATGCCTGGCTCGGAGATGATGGGCAGATGATCCAATTCGGCCATGTCAGGCAGTTGACCTATGCAGTGCTCATCTACCAGGCCATCAACGGTGTCTATCCGGCCACACTGCAGGACCTTGTTGATTCAGGAGTCGGTCCGCTCAGGGCTGGCGCGCTGAATCCAGTGACGCATGAAGCTTACCGGTATGATGGCAGCAAGGGTGACATCAGCTACGAACTGATGGATGAGGGCATGGGCTTTAAACTCCGCCACGTTGACCTCGTGCATGATGTGGATTTCGAGCACAGCTACTGATTCAGCGCCATCCAGCAGTGCATTAACTTTGTCAGCAGCGGATTCGATGTTATATATATGGATATGAAGGCATTCATCAAAACGCTGCTCTGCTGCACACTGGTCCTTGCGCCGGTATTCGCATCCGCCAATGACTGCTGCGAATGTCTTCCCGAACAGATTCAGATGAACGAGCAATCCTGCGAGCGTATCGCCGAAACCCTTGGTGCCTACTGCCCTGAACAGGGTGACCGCGTATATGGCGCCATCGGTTACGAAATGCGTTATACCGATTACGGGGTGGAAGCTGACTTCGACCAGCGTCTGCGTTTTGCGGTGAATTACTTCAGCCAGCTCAGTGACAATCTGTCACTGCATTTCGGAATCTCTGACCGCTTCGATGGCCTACCGAATGGTGATCCCTTCGGGTTTGAGCGCGACATTGCGGATAAACAGCGGGACATGCGCATCGACCAGGCATATGTCCGTTCCAGCTACTGAGAAGGAAAGCCAATCAGTCCTTGCCAGCCTGCTTACTTCAGGCGGCCGCCCTTATGCACTGTGAATGTCTCCCCCGGCTTGATTGACTTCACGAACTCCATCATCAGCGTCGGTATTGCATCCAGGTCCTTCAGGTCAATCGTTTCGCTGGGGCTGTGCATGTAGCGGTTAGGCGTGCTCAGGATGCCTGTGGGGATGCCCTTGCGTGTTGTATAGATTGCGCCGGCATTGGTACCGCTGCGCACCGGGATGGGGATGCGCTGCAGGTTGATCCTCTGCTTCGTCGCCACCGCATCGAGCCTGTCAACAACGGCCGGGTGTGCCGCCGAGCCGATACGCTGGCAGGGTCCAGCTCCGAGTTTTATGTCATTGCGGAGATTCTTTGATGTATCCGGGAAATCCGTGCTGTTGCCGACGTCCACCACGATGGCCACATCCGGGTCCCAGCGGTAAGCGGCCATTGCAGCACCATGCAGGCCGATTTCCTCCTGCACATTGGAGCAGGCGATCACCTTGTGCTTGACCTTGGCCGCCTTGCAGCGGCGCAGGGCTTCAGCGCTGGACCAGATCCCGATGCGGTTGTCACAGGCCCGAGCGCACAGTGTGTCACCCAGCAGGCGTACCGGGCCGTGGTCGATCGTGGCGGTCACTCCCGGCCGCACCCAGCGGGCTGCGTCGGTCTTGTCCTTCGCGCCGATGTCTATGTAGATCTCGTTCATCTGGATCGTGCGCGTGGCCAGGTCACCGGTCTGCATATGCGGGGCGATGGTGCCCACCACACCCTTGATGTCGCCATCCTGTGCATGCACCAGCACCCGCATGCCGGGCAGGATCTTGGGGTCAATCCCGCCGATGGAGTTGACCCACAGGAAGCCCTCATCATCGACGTAGCTGACCATCATACCCACCTCATCGCTGTGCCCGTCAAACAGCACGCTTTGCTTGGCCTTTGGATTGAGAACCGCAAAGGCATTGCCATAGGCATCTGTCATGACTTCGTCGGCAAAGGGCGTGACGTAGTCCAGCCAGACCCGCGTTGCGGCGACTTCATGGCTGGAGGGACTGTGGCATTCCAGCAGGGCCAGGAGGAATTCGTAGGGTTTCTTTTGCACAGAG
>JAHEFU010000177.1:0-3504 GCA_024645305.1 Planctomycetales bacterium | reverse complement strand
CAACCGCCTCACGGGGAGCATTCAGGCAGTCTGTGCATATCCTGTGGATATGTGGACTGATGGAGTGGCTGTGTTAAAATCTTCTGGTAGGATCCGTGGACAAACCGTTGATCATCTCTGCGGATCCGGACGAATTGTGGAAACTCATCAACGATGATCAACAAAGGGTTAGGATGAATCGCCTGTTTCAGCGGATCTCACTGCTGACGCTGTTTGCTGCGGCAAGCATTTTGCTCAGTTCTGCAGCCAAGAGCCTCAACCAGGGCTACCTCGTGCCCAGTGGCAATACCCGCATTAACCAGCAGCTGCTGGGTAGTGAACTGAAGATCTGCGCACTGACCTTTGATGACGGACCTGATGTCCGCTACACAATGCAGGTGCATGACATCCTGCGAAATGAGGGCATCCACGCCACCTTCTTCGTGCTCGGACGCAATGTGGACCGTTACCCCGAGCAGGTGATCGCGCTGGCCGAGTACGGCCACGAAATAGGCAACCACAGCTACACGCACCGCGACATGCTCAAGCTCAGCCAGGCGGACATCCGCGGGGAAATAAGCGAGACCGCGGACATCCTCGGCAAGCTCGGCATCAAGTCCCGCTGGTTTCGCCCGCCCTACGGCAGCTTCAACCGCACTGTTGTCAACATCGCAGCCGAACAGGGACTGGACACGATGCTGTGGAGCGTTGACCCGGAGGACTGGATGCGTCCGGGTGCCGCTGTGATCCAGAAGCGGGTTGTCAGCCGGACCGGCCCGGGCGCGGTGGTGCTGATGCACAGCACCGTCGGGGAGACAGTGGAGGCGCTGCCCGGCATCATCAGGGAGCTGCGCGCCGAAGGCTATACCTTCGTCACCGCCAGTGAATGGCAACAGCTGGTGAGTGGGGGAGTGACACTCGACAAACTGCATCGCAGTGATGACTACAGCTTGCCCTTGAACCTCAGGGAGGAGGGATTCAGGGATGGCCCAGGCATAGCACCAATGGCTGGCACCATCAGTGGCAGTCTGCCGATGAACGCCGATGTCTGGCAGCGTGTGCCTGCCGGGAAGTCCGGGGATGTCCCCCGCCAGATTACGGTTTACGCCAACTTCGTGGATGACATCGACCTGCGGCGCGTACTCACTGAGGGTATTGCCCGCAGGATGATCGAGACCGACAGCACGATCGGCAACGGCCTGCTCAGGGTGCTGGCGGGCTTGCCGCCCCAGCAGATTGTTGCCGTGGTGGGGGAACCCGGATCTTACCGGGAAGACCGAGGTAGTGTGGAAGTGCAGATCATTGATACTCCGGTCGTGGAGAACGGTGAACTGATTGCCGCAGCCGCTGAGCAGGCACTGGCCTCTTCGCCCGACCTTCCCCAGGCTGGCGAGCCGGCAATGGAAGCCGCTGCCATGCCGGCACAGCAGCAGGCTGGTCCGGTGGCTGTGGGAAGCAGTCAGAGTGCCCTGAGCCTGAACATGGCCAGCCTGGACTATGCTGCCAGTCTGTCTCCTGCTGATGACGGCAGCATCGCCTTCGTGAGCTTTGCCAGTTCCCCTGACGACGAGCAGTGGCGCTGGCTGGCAACCTACATGCAGCTGTGCAGGCTGGACAATTTTGGCTATGCTGACGGGTACTCAGCCGGCCGGATGCCGGAGGGCTTCCCCTTCGCCGCCGGGACTGACCAGCAGGGCCGCAGGCGCCTGGAACTCGGCATGTTCAGTCCGGCACGCTATCTTGGGGAACTGGATGAGTCCCCGTCCTGGTTCATCCCGCTGCGCAGCACGGACTTCGCCAGCCTTGACACTGACAGCCTGTTCGGCGGTGTCAGCAACGGTTTCCGGGAATTCATGCTGATCCGGCATTTCAGTGCCGGCCTGCAATACGATGGGCCAGCGGAGCTTCTGGGCCTGCCAGCGGGCGCCGTGGCAGCCGGATTCAGCGGCCCGGACGTCCAGGTGCTGATCATTGCCGCGCCGCGCCCGGGGATTGAGCTCACATTGCATCCCGCATACCGTAACTGGCAGCATATCAGCTTTGACGGGCAGGGTCGGCTAGAATCCGCCGCCGCTGGTGCCGCCGTCAGCGAATCAGGGCGGCTGCTGATCCTGGTGAACGAGAGTGATGACTGAGGCGGGCTTCGAGCTGCACGATGGTCCGGGCAGGGAAATCACTGCCAACCTGGACTATGAGAAACAGCTGCTGGACCAGTGCGCCATGGAACAGAAGGCCGCCTGCCTGTTCTATGTCAATGAGCCCTGCATCGTGCTTGGCCGCAGCAACCTGCCCGGCGAATGGGTCAACACTGCCCAGGCCGAAGCGGATGGAATCCCCGTTGTCAGACGCATCAGCGGGGGCGGTACTGTCTACCATGACACTGACAACCTGAACTACTCATTCATCCTGCCGCGGGCGCAGCTCAATGCACTCTGCGGACTGGCAGGGGAGGGTGCCCTGAGCACTGCTGCCTACATAGACTTCTTCCGCGGTCTGGTGATCCGGGCTCTTGCGCCCCATGGCGGGAGCTGGACTGCCACGGGCACATCGGACATCAGCCTCAACGGCCGCAAGGTCAGCGGTAATGCCCAGCGGATCGCCCGGCTGGCAGTACTGCACCACGGCACCCTGATGCTGCGTTGCCCGCTGGCAGCAATTGAGCGCTACCTGCCGCTGCCTCCCGACCGGCCCCAGCTGTTGCATGCGGACTTTGTCACAGGCCTCAGCGAACAGGGCTTTGAAGCAGACATGGAACAGATCCGGAGTTGGCTGACGGCGGAATTCGCGCGCTGCATCCAGGCTGCGGCACAGGGCTGAGTCACGGATGGGCCTGGCCTGATTCTGGCCCTGAAGCAGTCGTGGTTCCCTGCAGGGAATGCGGGCAATTACAGCTCGACGAGCTTCCCCGTGATCGCATTCACCGCGAAGGGCATCGGTACGTTCACATACTGGTACTGCAGGTACTGGGAAGTTCCGCGCGTGTTCAGCTGGTCCTTTTTCTGGCTGTACCAGGCATCGAACAGCCAGCCCGGTTCCAGCCGCCCGCTGTTGTCGCGGCTCTGGAAGTAGCCCAGCTTGATGTCCGTGACGGTCAGCAGGGGCGGATGACCGCCATAGTTCTCGTAGATGGCCTCCCGGGCCAGCACCAGCGCCTGGTTGGCACTGTAGCACTGCTTGACACTGCCCTGGGCCTTGATGCCCTCATCCCAGAAGTACTCCATCCCGACGAGGTTGCGGTCCCCGTCCATTAGCACGTGCGTATAGACGTCCAGCACGGGAATCCCGGTGTCCATGGTGGTGTTACCCCCGTTGACATCAGGTACTTCGACAGGCGCAATGAACTCCGGGTAGGCTCTGTACATGAACAGGCGCTCGCCTTCCTGCTGGATGCCGGAGAAGACGACTGACTGGAATCCGGATGGAACGCTCAGCGAACCGAACATCTGGGTGATCATTCCTTCCACGGCCTGGCGTCCCTGTTGCTCGGTAAAGACCTCATAGGTCCTGATGTCAGCGCTGTAGGTT